>JALYHC010000137.1 GCA_030776765.1 Actinomycetota bacterium
CTGGCGCCGAGGATGAACCATCGCCACACCCGCGGATGAGGCATGGTGAGCCAGTTCCCCAGCAGCACCACCATGAAGAAGACCGCGAAGTCGATGGTCGGAAACAGCATCTGTGATCAGGTCGGACTGACCGGCGGCCTCTGCGCACTCCCAGCGCCCGACCACGGTACGTTAGAAGAAGGAGGTGTCGAACGCAGAGGGAGGGCCGGTCCTGACCAGGGATGAGGTCGACCTGCTGGTCGTCCAGGCCTCCGAGTTGGTCACCTGCCGGACCGGCCCCAAGGGAGCGGTGGGGGGCGACCTGGAGGACCTGGAGGTGATCTGGGATGGGGCGGTAGCGGTGGACGGCGGCCGCATCGTGGAGGTGGGAACCTCGGCGGAGATGAGCCGCCGCTACCAGGCGCGAGAGGTGCTCGACGCCGAAGGGAGGGTGGTCTCGCCGGGCTTGGTGGACCCCCACTCGCACCTGGTGCACGGAGGGTCCCGCCACGAGGAGTACCAGGGAATGGTCACCGGCCGGGCAGGAGGGAAGCCGGGAGGGGGCATCCACTACACGGTGTCGATCACCCGCCGCACCGGCTCCGGGAAACTGGGCTCCGGGGCCCTGCGGGACCTGGAGATCATGCTCTGCCATGGCACCACCACACTGGAGGCCAAGAGCGGTTATGGCCTCGATCGGGAGACCGAGCTGCGGCTGCTGACGGTGCTCGCCGGCCTCCGACACCCGGTCGAGGTGGTGCCCACCTACCTGGCGGCGCACGTGGCGCCCCTCGAGGAGGAGTTGTCTCGTGCGGGCTACGTCGGCCTGGTGATGGAGGTGCTCGAGGAGGCCCGCCACTTCGCCGAGTACTGCGACGTCTTCTGCGACCCGGTGGGCTTCTCCCAAGAGGAGTGCCTGCGCATCGCCACCAGGGCGAAAGAGCTGGGGCTGGGCCTACGGGTGCACGCCGACCAGACCGGGTGGGCGGGCGGGGCGGAGCTGGCCGCTCGCCTGGGCGCCACGTCGGCCGACCACCTGGACCACGTCTCCGAGGAAGGCATCAGGGCGCTGGCGCAGAGTGGGACGGTGGGGGTGCTGCTTCCCGGCGCCAACTTCCACCTCATGGAGCTGACGCCCGGCCTGGAGGGCGGTCACTCGGTGCCACCGCCCAAGGCGTTCCTGCTCGAGAGGGTGCAGCGCATGATCGAGGCCGGCGTCCGCCTGGCGCTGTCGACCGACTACAACCCGGGCTCATCCCCCACCCCGTCGATGCAGATGGTCATGCAGCTGGCCGCACGGCTCTACCGGCTCAGCTATGCGGCCATCTGGCACATGAGCACCATCAACGCCGCCCACGCTCTCGGCCGCGGTGGAGACCGGGGGAGCCTGGAGCCCGGCAAGCGAGCCGACATCCTCATCTGGACGGTTCCCGAGCACGGCTTGGCCATCAACCGCTTCGGCGTCAATCAGGTGAGCATGGTGCTCAAGAACGGACGGGTGGTGGTACGGGACGGCCGGCCGGAGCATGGCAGCGTTCCTCTGGACGCACCGTCTGGCACACTTGGCGGGGGAACGCCCACTGACGGATGAGTGGAGGAGGCAACCGGTGAGTACTTTCGTCCTCATGCACGGCTCGTCGATGGGAGCCTGGTGCTGGGACCGCTTGGGGGCGGAACTGGAGGCCGGCGGGCATCGAGCGGTGGCGATGGACCTTCCCTGTGACGATCCCTCCGCCGGGGCCCGTGAGTATGCGGAGGCAGCCCTGGCCGCCATCCAGGTGGCGGACGACGACCTGGTGGTGGTCGGACATTCCATCGCCGGCCTGGCCATCCCGCTGATCGCCGACGCCCGACCCGTTCGTCGCCTGGTCTTCCTGGGGGGCGCCATTCCCCAGCCGGGACGGAGCCTGGGCGAGCAGCTCGCCGAGGAACCCGACATGCTGTCGGAGGAGTACAAGGAGGCCGGAGCTCTTTGGGAGGACGAGGAAAGGGCCATCTACTTCCTGTTCCCCGATTGCTCCCCTGAGGTGGCCCGGGAAGCGGCCTCCCGCCTGCGTCCTCAGCGCTCCGACACGCTGGCCACCGAGGCCTTTCCCCTCCACCGACTACCCGACGTGGATACGTCCTACATCGTCTGCTCGGAGGACCGCACCGTCTCGCCGAGATGGTCGCGGCGTGCCGCCAAGGAGCGGCTGGGGGTCGAGGCGGTGGAGATCCCCGGCGGGCACTCACCCTTCCTATCCCGCCCCGGCATGCTGGCCCACTTGCTGACTTCCTGAGGCTTGCCTCCACCCCCTCGGTACCATTGAGCGGTGATGGCCTGGATAGGCGACACTCATGGGCGGCCACTTCGAGATCTGCGGATTTCGGTGACCGACCGCTGCAACTTCCGCTGCACCTACTGCATGCCCAAGGAGATCTTCAACCGGGAGTACCAGTTCCTGGAGCGGGAGCTGCTGCTGACCTTCGAGGAGATCAGCCGACTGGTCCGTCTCTTCGCTGAGCTGGGAGTGGAGAAGATCCGCCTGACGGGCGGCGAACCCTTGCTTCGCAAGGACCTCGAGCGGCTGGTCGAGATGCTGGCCTCGCTGGGGCTCGATCTCACCATGACGACCAACGGGGCTCTCCTGCCCCGTAAGGCCCAGGCGCTGCGGGATGCCGGCCTGAGCCGGGTAACGGTGAGCCTCGACTCCGTGGACGACCGGGTCTTTGCGGCCATGAACGACGTCGGCTTTCCTGTCGGGGGGGTGCTGGAGGGCATCGAGGCGGCGGCGGCCGCCGGGCTGCGGCCGGTCAAGGTCAACGCCGTGGTGAAGCGGGGGGTGAACGACGAGGGCGTGGTGGGCATGGCCCGGCACTTCAAGGGGACCGGGCACATCGTCAGGTTCATCGAGTACATGGACGTAGGCCACAGCAACGGGTGGCGGTTGGACGAGGTGGTGCCCGCCCGCCAGATCGTTGCCATGATCGACGCCGAGATGCCTCTCGAACCGCTCGAGCCCAACTACCCGGGCGAGGTCGCCGAGCGCTGGCGCTACCTGGACGGGAGCGGGGAGATCGGCGTCATCGCCTCGGTGACGCAGCCCTTCTGCGGAGATTGCACCCGAGCACGCATCTCCGCCGAAGGGTCGCTCTATACGTGTCTGTTCGCCACCGAAGGCCACGACCTGCGCTCCCTGCTGCGCGGCGGGGCCTCCGACGGCGAGATCCTCGAGCGGATCGCTACGGTGTGGCGGGAGCGGGACGACCGGTACTCGGAGATTCGCTCCTCGCAGACCGTGGCCCTGCCCAAGGTGGAAATGTCCTACATCGGCGGCTGAGCTCAGGCCACGCCGATCAGCACCCACCCGGCCACCGTGCCGGACGCGAAGACCACGTGATGCCAGGCGTCGATGAGGTTCTCTCGCAGGCCCCACCGCCAAGACGGCGGCGTCAGCCCGAGGGCGGGAAGCTGGATCTGCTCGGTCATCCACACGAGGAGGAAGAACGCTACCGCCCCCGCTGCCAGGTCCAACCCGGCCACGTCGATCAGGAGCCAGAAGGCGACGCCCCACACTGCCCCATAGGCCCAGTGGGCCCAAGTCGAGAGGATCTGCAGGCCGCGGTCCTTCAGCTCGGGAAGCCCCGCCCACCCGAGCAGCTTCAGTACGGCTCGGCCCGGGACCACGCTTGGCTGCCTCTCCCGCCAATGCATCTCGGTGGTACTCGACAGCGTCATGGCGACTGTCCCCAGCACCGCCGCCAGGATGGCTTGCAGCAACATGTGCACCTCCATGAGTCGTTCTCGCTCGTTCCTCCCAACGTGCCTGGTGCCGAGAAGCTGTGCCGAGTGTCGGAAGGGAGACAGAATCACCATCGAGGGGCGTGCGCCGGGAAGGACCGAGGGGCCCGGCGGGTTGAAGAGATCACTTCACACGTATGGACGTTTCCACTCCACAGCATCTCGCCTGGCTGGCCCGTAGCTTCGGCCGAGCCGACTACCTCCCCCTCACGGCAGACGACCTGCAGGCCATCTCGAGTGCGGGGCAGCCGGTGCAGTACCAGGCCGGCGCTCATCTCTTCCGGCAAGGGGCGCCGGCGCGGGCGGCCTTCGTCATCAAGCAGGGCGAGGTGGAGCTCTACCGGGGCAAGGGGTTGCGAAAGCACGTGGTGGCGCGGGTCGGACCGGGCTCGGTGATCGGGGACATCGCCATGTTCTGCGACCAGCCCTACATTTCCTCGTCCAAGGCCGTCGAGCGGGTGGTCGCCTTCCGGTTCGAGCGCGACCTGCTGCTGCCCGAGCTGGCCCGTCACCCCGCCGTGTGCCTGCGCTGGCTGGTGTCGGCTCTCAACCAACTGAAGGAGACCCAGCGCCGCCTGGTGCACCTCATGCACAAGACCGTCAAGTCCCAGGTGGCCGATCTGCTCCTGGAGGAAGCCGACGGGCGCGGGGAGGTCAGGCTCTCCCAGAGCACCCTGGCCGCCCTGCTGGGGGCTAGCCGTCAGACCGTCAACGAGGCCATCGGCGAGCTGCGCCGGTTAGGCGTCGTAGAGACGGGCTACCGGGTGATCCACGTCCTGGATGAGGATGGCTTGAGAAGGGCCGCCGCTACTAGCTGACCTGAGCGGCCAGCCTGACGCAGTGGCCCGCAGCGCGGCTAGTGCCTAAAGGTCGCCGCGTTGCTCTTGCTTGGCCCTCTGCAGGTCCTCTCCGAGCCGGTTGAGCCGCTCCTGGTCAAGGGACCGCCGCAGCTTGGGGAAGAGCTCCTGCTCTTCTTCCTCCACGTGGTGCTCGACGTTCTCCTTGAGCACCGTGACCTTGGCCTCGAACTGCTCGTCGGACGCGTCCATGCCCTTGAGCTCCTCGATGAGAGTCTCCACCACGTGGTGCTCCTCCACGCTCTCCGACACCAGCTCACCGGTGTCTCCCACCTCGGATTGGGCCGCCGGGTAGAGGAGTTGCTCCTCGATCTCGGCGTGGACGGTCAGCTCCTCGATGATCTGGTCCAGCACCTGCCGCTTGGCGCTCGCCTCACCGGCCTGCTCGAACTCCTCGAACAGCTCGGTCACCTTCTGATGGTCCTGCTCCAGCAGCCTCAGCCCGTCCATGCCTCCTCCTCCGCTTGCCGCTGCCACCTCTACTCCCATCGAGTATTCCCACGAGAACCGGCCACAAACCGCCGAGTTTCGGCTCACGGCCTGCCTGGTATGAAGAGGGCGATGGTTCCCAAGGAGGACGCAATGGCCAAGGTAAACGTGGGCATCAACGGGTTCGGGCGCATCGGACGGGCCGCCTTCAAGCAGCTGCTGGAGGGCGACCGGGCGGAGGTGGTGGCCGTCAACGACCTGGCCGACGTGGGGGACCTGGCCTACCTGCTGCAATACGATTCCGTCTACGGTCGGTTCGACGAGGTGCGCAGCGACGGTTCCTCGTTGACCGCCAAAGGCAGCAAGGTCCCGTTCTTTTCCCATTCCCACCCAAGGGAGATCCCCTGGAAGGAGGTGGGGGCGCAGGTGGTCATCGAGAGCACCGGGGCTTTCCGGGGGCGCCGGGAGGCGGCTGCTCATCTCGAGGCAGGAGCCGAACGGGTGATCATCTCCGCTCCGTCGTCTGACGTCGAGGGGACCTTCGTACCCGGGGTGAACGAGGACGAGTTCGATCCGGTCCGTCATCAGGTGGTATCGCTGGCCTCGTGCACGACCAACTGCCTGGCTCCGGTGGTGAAGGTCCTCCAGGAGGTCTTCGGCGTGGACTACGTCATGTTCACCACCGTCCACGCTTACACCTCCAGCCAGTCGTTGGTCGACACACCGGTCCGAAAGCGGCGGCGGGGGCGGGCCGCCGCTCTCTCGGTGATCCCCACCACCACCGGGGCGGCGCAGGCCACCGAGCGGGTGTTGCCGGAGCTGGAGGGGCGCATCGACGGCATGGCCATGCGAGTGCCGGTACCCGACGGATCGGTGACCGACCTTGTGGCGCAGCTCCAGCAGGACGTGACCCCCGCACAAGTCAACGAGGCCTTCCGGAAGGCAGCGGAGCGACCCCGATTGGAGCGGGTCCTGGCCGTCACCGAGGACGAGCTGGTCTCCCAGGACATCGTGGGCGACCCGCACTCGGCGATCGTCGATGCCAGCAGCACCAGGGTGCTGAAGGACCGCGTGGCCAAGGTGGTGGCCTGGTACGACAACGAGTGGGGATATGCGGCCCGCCTGGTGGACTTCGCCGCCCACATCGGAGGGGCCTAGCCGGTGCAGGCCTTTCTGACCGTGTTCGCCACGCTGTTCCTGGCTGAACTGGGCGACAAGACCCAGCTGGCCATTCTCGCCTTCTCCACCGGGCCGTCCTCGTCCTGGACGGTGTTCGTCGCCGCCTCGCTGGCCCTGGTCGCATCGGCAGCCCTGGCGGTAATGCTCGGAGACGCGCTTGGCAGCCTGGTCCCCACCGAGTGGCTTCGGGTGGGTGCCGCTGTGCTGTTCTTGGTCATCGGGGTGATCGTCCTCATCGACTCCCTGCCGAAGGCCTTGCGATCCTGAGAGCCGGGGCTACCTGGGCCTCTTGGGTTCCCGCTCGGAGCTGGTCCCCCTGATGATCCACCCCAGTAGGAAGGCGAGGGCCACCGACACCCGAGGTGGCTCCACTGGTGGGGCCTGGGACGAGGGGCGTGCCAGATGCTCGACCTGGGTGCTGCGGGGGATGCCCTGCCGGGCCCTCGCCTCGGAGGACAGCGCCACTGCTCCCGGCGAGGGCACGATGCGGGTGCCCGAGTGCCTGGCGTACACCTGGGTGAACTCGGCGCCGAACAGGAAGATCACCGATGAGTAGTAGATCCACAGCAGCAGGATGACCAGGGTGCTGGCCACCCCATAGGCAGAGCCGGGGCTGGCGGTGCCCAGGTAGATGCCGATGAGGGTCTTGCCGACGACGAACAGAAACGAGGTGAACCACGCCCCGACCCACACATTCCTCCAGGAGATCCTCACGTCGGGCAGGTACTTGAACATGAAGGCGAAGAGCACGGTGACCACGGCCAGCGAGACCAGGAAATTGACCGCCTCGAGGGCGGGGAGGAGAGCCGACAGGCGCTCGCCCAAGAGCCGGCCCGCCGCAGAGATGCCGGCACTGAGCAGCAGCGAGACCAGCAGCAGGAAGCCGATCGCCAGCACAGAGGTGAAGGAGAGCACCCGCTTCTTGACCAGGCCCTTGAGGCCGGCTCCAGGCTTGGGAGCCACCTCCCAGACGGTGTTGAGCGCGTCCTGCAGCTGGCCGAACACACCGGAGGCACCCAGTAGAAGGGCGCCCAGGCCAAACACGGACGCCACCATGCTTGAGGTTGGGTTGCGGGCGCTGCGGATGGCTCCCTCCAGCAGCTCGGCGCCCTGCGGGCCGATCAGGCCCTCCAGCTCGGCCACGATGCGCCCTTCGGCGGCTTGTTCCCCAAAGGCCAGGCCGGCGATGACCACCGCCAGGACCAGGAGGGGAGCAAGGGAGAAGATGGTGTAGTAGGAGAGGGCGGCCGCCAGCCGGGGAACCTTGTCCTCCTGCCACTCCTTGAAGGCGCCCTTGAGCAGCTCGACGGCGCTCGGCAAGCGGGTCGCATGGTCTGGCATCGCTCCGTTCCCTGGAAGGGTCGCCCAGGCTATCTCGCCCTCCGGGCTTGCTTTGGCCAGCGCGACGAGAGCGTGGGGGTTGTTTGGGCGGGGATGGCCTCGACGGGCGAGGGCTCGAGAGCGAAGCAGAACTTGGAGCCGGTCGGCCGGCGGGGCTCGACCCAAGGTCGCCCCCCATAGTGCGAGCCAGCTTGCGAGCTATCGGGAGGCCCAGGCCGATGCGGGAGGACTAGTGACACCTGGAGCCCGGGTGTTTGGTCTCGACAGGACCCGGGAACAGGACAAGCCGATGACCGATCTCGGCTACGCCCTGTCCAGCGAGGAGCATGGGCCCCGCGAGCTGGTGCGCTTGGCACAGCGGGCGGAAGCGGTCGGCTTCTCGTTCGCCATGATCTCCGACCACTTCCACCCCTGGATCGATCAGCAGGGCCAGAGCCCCTTCGTCTGGAGCGTGATCGGCGCCGTGGCCCAAGCCACCCACCAGCTGCGCCTGGGCACCGGAGTGACTTGCCCGATCATCCGCATCCATCCGGCGATCGTGGCGCAGGCGGCCGCCACCGCCGAGGCCATGATGCCGGGACGGTTCTTCCTCGGAGTGGGAAGCGGCGAGAACCTCAACGAGCACATCCTCGGCGATCGATGGCCGCCCACCGACGTGCGCCAGGAGATGCTGGAGGAGGCGGTGGGCCTGATCCGCCGACTCTGGGAAGGGGAGCTGACCACCCATCGGGGCCGCTACTTCACGGTGGAGAACGCTCGCCTGTACACGCTCCCCGAGCAGCCACCGCCACTGCTGATGGCTGCTTCCGGCCCGGAGTCGGCCCGACTGGCCGCTCGGGTGGCCGACGGCCTCATCAGCGTGACGCCGTCCGAGCAGGTGGTGGGTGAGTTCCGCGCCAGCGCCGGGGGGGAGCGCCCCCGCTATGGCCAGGTCACCGTCTGCTGGGCGGAGACCGAGGAGGAGGGGCGGCGCATCGCCCACAGCTGGTGGCCCAACGCCGGCCTGAAGGGGCCGCTCAGCAGTGAGCTACCCGTGCCGGCCCACTTCCAGCAGGCCTCCGCCATGGTGACCGAGGCGGACGTGGCGCAGGTGATCGTCTGCGGACCCGACCCCAAGCGCCACATCGAGCAGATCGCCAGGTACGCCGAGGCAGGGTACGACCACGTCTACGTGCACCAGGTGGGCCCCCAGCAGGAGGGCTTCTTCGACTTCTACCAGCGGGAGGTGCTGCCCGAGTTTCGGTAGAAGTCGGGCTCATGGGCGTGCGAACCTCAGGTAATGGCCGCGCCCAGCGCGCCACTAGAGCCTCAGGTTGGTAGTGGGGCTACCCCTTGCGCCCGGTGAGGGCGGCCCCTTCCACGAAGTGGCGCTGTCCCAGGAAGAAGAGCACCACCATCGGGATGGTGATGATCACGCTGGCGGCCATGACCAGGTTCCAGGCCAGGATGCCGGCCTGGCCGAACTGGTCGAGCAGCGCCTTGAGCCCCAGCGGCATGGTGAACAGCGACGCATCGTGCAGGTAGATGAGGGGCTTGATCAGGTCTGTCCAGCTCGCCTTGAATTCGAACAGCGCCACCACGATCAGGGCCGGCTTGGTCAACGGCAGGGCGATCTTCCTCCACATCTGGAAGTAGGTGGCCCCGTCTACCCGGGCCGCCTCGAAGAGGTCGCGGGGCAGGCCGAGGAAGAACTGGCGCAGCATGAAGACGTAGAACGCCGAGCCGAACATGTTGTGCGCCCACAGGGGGACGTGGGTGTTGACCCAGCCCAGCCAGTCCCAGATGAGGAATACCGGCACCATGGTGACCGCCCCCGGCAGCATCATGGTGGCCAGCACCAAGGCGAAGAGGGCGTTGCGCCCGCGGAAGCGGAAGTAGGCGAAGGCGAACGCCACCAAGGCGCTCGAGAAGGTGACGGTGGCGGCGGCCAGCCCGCCCACCAGCAAGCTGTTCCACAGCCAGCGAGCCACCGGCGCCACCCTGAAGATCTCCAGGTAGTTCGCCCATTGCATGGGGCTGGGGATCCACTCTGAGTTGAACACCTCGCTGTTCGTCTTCAGCGACGCACTCACCAGCCAAGCGAAGGGCAGCAGGAAGGCGATGGAGGTCCCCACCAAGGCGAGCGAGACGGGCAGCCGCCTGAGGTGGGCTGCCGATGGGCCGCGCGGAGCCTGAGTGGGGGCCCGCTCGGCCAGATCGCCCAAGAGGCCCCGCTCGACGCGCGCCTGCCGGGTGGTGGTCACGGGGTGGTCTCCGCCTCGTAGTAGACCCAGCGCCGGCTCAGCCTGAGCTGAATGAGGGTGATGACCAGGATGATCAGGAACAGCAGCCACGCCATGGCCGATGCGTAGCCCATCCGGAAGAACTCAAAGGCCTGGCGGAACAGATAGACAACATAGAACAGGGCGTCCTCGCTCACCCCCGACTCCTGGCCCCGGAAGAACATCGTGTAGACCTCGGTGAAGAGCTGCAGGGCGGCGATGGTGCCCACAATCAGGGTGAAGAAGAGCGTCCCGCTGATCATGGGCAAGGTGATGTGGCGGAAGAGCTGCCACGAATCGGCGCCGTCGATGCGAGCCGCCTCGTACAGGTGGGAAGGAACGTTGCGCAAGGCGGCGTAGTAGAGCACCACGGTGTTGCCCAGTCCCCAGAGGCTCATCAGCACGATGGCCGGCTTCACCCATTGCGGGTCGGTGGTCCACCCGGGTCCGGGAATTCCCAGGGTCTCCAGGGCCCGGTTGACCAGGCCAATTTGGGGGTTGAGCAGCCACAGCCACAGCACGCCGGTGGCCACCGCCGGCGTGATGGAGGGCAGGTAGAAGACCGTCCGGAAGAAGTCCGCCCCCCGCAGCGCTCTGTCCAGCAGCATGGCCAGCGCCAGGGCTATGGCCATGGAGAGCGGCACGTGCAGGACCGCGTAGAAGAACGTGTTCCAGAGGCTCTTGGTGAGGCGGGGGTCCCTGAACAACGTGATGAAGTTCTCCAGGCCGGCGTAGCGAGGCGGGTTGAGCACGTCGTAATGGGAGAAGGAGAGCAACAGGCTGGCCACCATCGGCCCGGCGGTGAAGACCAGAAAGCCGATCAGCCAGGGAGAGAGGAAGACCAGTGCCCAGAACAGCTCCGAGCGGCGGAGAAGCACCCACCGCCGGCCCCAGCCGGTGCGGACGACTGGGGCCGCCTCAGCAGTCACGACGGATCACTCCTGGGTGCGATCGAGGGCCGCTTGGGCCTCCTGGTCGGCCGCCTGCATCGCTTCCTGCGCGCTGCGCCGCCCCAGCAACACGTCGTTCACCGCGTCCACGTAGGCCTGCTGCACCTCGTTGCCGGCCGCGGTGGGCGGCTGGGAGACGGCCACGTCCTGCACCTCGAGGATCACCTGCACACCCTGGTCGAAGGCCT
>JALYHC010000138.1 GCA_030776765.1 Actinomycetota bacterium
GAGCGCAGCGCCATCTTCCACGGGCACGGGGAGGCCGAGGAGGACGCCAAGGACGACATCCTCCGCTTCTTCCGTCAGCTGGATCGCGGCCTGGGTGAGCTGCTCCAGGGCGAGCAGGTGCCCATGGTGCTGGCCGGGGTCGACTACCTGCTGCCGCTGTACCGGGAGGCCAGCACTTATCCGCACCTGGTCGAAGGGGGGATAAAGCGCAACCCCCAGGACCTGAGCCCCAAGCAGCTGCACGAGGAGTCCTGGAAGCTCGTCCAGCCCGTCTTCCGGGCGGCCCAACAAGAGGCGGAGGCCAGCTTCCAGCGGTTGCTGGGCACGGGGAGGGCGTCCGCCGACCTCGAGCAGGTCGTCCCGGCTGCCCACCACGGCCGGGTCGCCTCGTTGTTCGTCGGTGTGGGGGTGCAGCGGTGGGGCGCCTTCGACCCGGGCACCAACCGGGTGGAGCTTCGGGATGGGCAGCAGGCTGGGGACCAGGACCTGCTCGACCTGGCCGCTGCCTGCACGCTGCTCGCCGGAGGCTCGGTCTACGCGGTGCAGCCGGAGGAGGTGCCGGGGCAGGGAGCGGTGGCGGCCGTCTTTCGCTACTGAGGAGGAGGCCCGAGTGATCCTGTTGACCCTCTCCCCCGAAATCCACCTCAAGTCCTCCCGGACCCGGCGTAGGTTCCTGCGCCTGTTGAGCGCCAACCTGAGGGCCGCGCTGGCCGCCCAGGCCCCCGGTGCACGGCTGCGGACGCAGTGGGACCGTCTCACCATCGAGGGAGAGGACTTGGCGACCGCCGCCCGGGTGGCCGCCCGCATCTTCGGGGTTCAGAAGGCCCACACCACACGGCCAGTCCCCTGGCGCTCCTTCCAGGAGCTTGGCGAAGGGGTGGCGGCCCTGGCTCGTCCGCAGGTGTCGGGCAAGACGTTTGCGGTGCGGGTGCGGCGCCGAGGGGTTCATGACTGGAGCTCTCTCGACGCTGAGCGGCTCATCGGTTCGCTGCTGGTCCAGCACTCGGCGGGGGTCGACCTCGATCATCCTCAGGTCGAGATACGAGTGCGGGTGGACCAGGACTGCGCCCGGTGGGTGGAGCAGGTGGTGGAGGGTCCGGAGGGCCTCCCCCTTGGCTCACAAGGCAGGGTGATGGCCCTCCTCTCCGGTGGTTTCGACTCGGCAGTCGCCTCGTGGATGCTGATGCGCCGCGGGTCGCCGGTCGACTTCGTGCACTTCCGGCTCGACTGTGCCCAGAGTGAGCATGCCATGGCGGTGGCCCATCACCTGCATGAGCGCTGGGGCCACGGAAGCCGTCCGCTGCTGCACCTGATCGACTTCCAAGCCGTCAAGGACGCACTCCAGGAGCGGGTCGATCCGCGCCTGCGACAGGTGGTGCTCAAGCAGCTCATGCTGCAGGCGGCCGACCGCCTGGCGGCCCGCTCTCGCAGTCCTGCCCTGGTCACTGGAGAGTCGGTGGGGCAGGTGTCCAGCCAAACCCTGGAGCACCTGGCCGCCATCGACCGCTGGTGCTCGCGCACCGTCCTGCGTCCGCTCAGTGGTTTGACCAAACAGGAGATCATCGACTGGTCGCGCCGGGTGGGCACCCACGACCTCTCCGCCCGTGCCAAGGAGGTGTGCGACCTCTCCGACGGTCCGGTGGCGGTGGCGGCTCGCCATTCCGAGCTGGCGCAGGCTCACGGCAGGCTACCGGAGGCGCTCCTCAGCAGGGCTCTCGAGGAGCGCAGGGTGCTGACGGTCGAGGATTGGGTGCCGGGTGATCCGCTGGTGGCAGTGGTGGCGCAGCCTCCCGACGGCATACCCTTGATCGGCCTCGATAGGGGCCCCGACGGGGAGGTGTCCTTGCCGCCCTCGGGGCCGGTGGCCCTGGGCGGCCGTCGGGCCCCGTGGGTGGCTTCCCGCCTGCACCGCCGGGGACGACAGGTCTGGGTGGTGGAGGGCGACCTCCCGCCGGCGCCCCTCGACGGGGAAGAGGAGGAGAGCCGGTCCGCCCACGTGGCCTGAAGGTCGCGAGAAAGGATCTTCCTTATGGGAGGATGGGGCGTGGCCGCAATTCCCGAGCTCCCTGCTTGGGCGGAGGACGACGTGGTCGATTACCTTCGCCGGCTGGCCGACGAGCGCCGCCTGTCTCCCCACTCGGTGGCCGCCTACCACCGCGACCTGGCGCAGTTCTTGGCCTTCTGCCATCGAGCGGGCCTGCAGAGCCTGGAAGAGGTGGACCGCCGGCTGGCGCGGCGTTACCTCGCCCACCTCGACACGCGAGGCTATGCCCGTCGTTCGGTGGGCCGCAAGGCCGCCGCAGTGGCGGCCTTCTTCGCCGACGCCGTGCGCCGTCAACGCCTGCCCGACAACCCGGCCGCTGCGGTCGGCCGCCCTCGGCCTCCCCGCACCCTGCCGAAGGCCCTGCCACGACATGCCGTGGAGGCCCTTTTCGAGTCGCTCGAGGGGCAAGAGCCCGCCGACCTACGTGATCTCGCCCTGCTCGAGCTGCTCTACGCCACCGGCTTGCGTGTCTCCGAGCTGGCCACCCTGCGGGTGGACGACGTGAGCCGGGGTGACTTCCTGCGCGTGACCGGCAAGGGGGGGCGGGCGAGGGCGGTTCCGGTCGGGCGCCCCGCCCGGGAGGCACTGGAGAGGTACCTGCAGCTCGCTCGCCCTCGATTGGCGGGGCCGGCGGTGGGAGACGCCCTCTGGGTGGGCGGTCGTGGCGGCCCGCTGGGTGTGCGAGGGATCCGCCACGCGGTAAGACGCAGAGCCGGCACGTTCCCGCATGCCTTGCGCCACTCCTTCGCCACGCATCTCCTGGAGGGCGGCGCCGACCTGCGCGCCGTGCAGGAGCTGCTGGGGCACGTTGAACTAGCTACTACCCAGCTTTACACTTCGGTGACTCGCGACCACCTCAAGGCCACCTATGAGCGAAGTCATCCCCGCGCCTGACGAGCAGGACGAGCAGGACGTCCAGGAGCTCTGGGACCGGTTCAAGAGGACCGGGGACAAGGAGGCGCGCGAGGGCCTGATCCTCAACTACTCGCCGCTGGTCAAGTTCGTGGCCGGACGGGTAGCGGTAGGGCTACCTCGCAACGTGGAACAGGCCGACCTGGTCTCCTACGGCATCTTCGGCCTGATCGATGCCATCGACCGCTTCGACCTCAGCCGGGGTGTCAAGTTCGAGACCTACGCCGTCACTCGCATCAGGGGAGCCATCCTCGACGAACTGCGCGCCCTGGACTGGGTGCCCCGTTCCGTGCGAGCCAGGGCGCGGGAGATCGAGCGCTCCATCGCCGAGCTGGAGCACACCCTCAGGCGGAGCGCCACGGAGGAGGAGCTGGCCCACCACATGGGCATCCCGCTCGCCCAGCTGCAGGACGACCTGGCAGAGATCTCCCTCCTCGGGCTGGTGGCCCTCGACGAACTCATCAACTCGCAGGAGCGGGACTCGGCCTCCATCGGTGAGCTGATGCCCGACCCGAGAGGAACCGATCCGGTGGCCGCCTTCGAGGTGGAAGAGACGCGCCGGGTGCTGGCCGACGCCATCAACCGGCTCCCCGACCGGGAGCGGCTGGTGGTGACCTTGTACTACTACGAGGGCCTGACGCTCTCCGAGATCGGCCAGGTCCTCTCGGTGACCGAGTCGCGGGTGTGCCAGATCCACACCAAGGCGGTGCTCAGCTTGCGCAACCGCATGAGCCAACCCAGCTATCGATAGCCTGTCGGCCACCAGCCCCAACTGAAGGCGCCATGGACGGCAGCCGGAGCGTCTGCTCCGCCCCGGGGGATGGAACCAGCTTTGGTGCCCTCCGCTGGTAACCTGCGGTCCACTTCGCACGCCCACCGCACCCTCCCATGGTGGGGCGCCCGGCGCCCTGGGGGACTTGAGGGTGGGCGGAGGTACAACCGAAACGATCAGGAGGCAGCGGTGGCGGAAGTCACGATGAAGCAGCTGCTGGAGGCGGGGGTCCATTTCGGACACCAGACCGGCCGCTGGAACCCCAAGATGCGCCCGTTCATCTTCGGTGAGCGCAACGGCATCCACATCATTGACCTCCGGCAGACCCTGGAGCAGATCCAGCGCGTGCGGCAGTTCGTGCGCGACCTGGTGGTCGACGGTGGTGTGGTGCTGTTCGTCGGCACCAAGAAACAGGCCCAGCAGGCCATCGGCGAGGCGGCGCGGCGGGCATCCATGCCCTACGTCAACTTCCGATGGCTGGGCGGCATGCTCACCAACTTCGACACCATCCACAAGCGCATCCTCTACATGAAGGAGCTGGCGCGCATGGAAGAGTCGGGGGAGATGGAGGCCCTCCCCAAGAAGGAGCGCCTGCGCCTGCGACGGGAGCGGGAGAAGCTGGAGCGGACGCTGGGGGGCGTGGGCGACCTCGACTCGCTGCCCGACGCGGTGTTCGTGGTCGACGTCAAGACCGAGCACATCGCCGTCAAGGAGGCCCATCGCCTCGACCTCCCGTTGATCGCGGTGGTCGACACGAACTGTGACCCCGACATGGTGGACTTCATCATCCCCGGCAACGACGACGCCATCCGCTCTTCCCACTTGGTGGCCTCGGCCATCGCCAGCGCCTGCGTAGAGGGCCGGCAGCTGGCCACTGCGCGAGCCAGGCAGGGGTATCCGGAGGAGGCGGTCGCCCCCATGGTCGGCCCCGCCGGAGCACCCGGACCGGAGGAGGTCCTCGTCCCGCAGGGACCGCCCCAGGAGTCGGTTTCACCTCAGCAGGAGGGGCGGGAAGAGACGGCAGCACAGGGGCAGCAGGAGGGGGGATAGGGCATGAACGAGATCTCCGCCCAAGACGTCATGCGCCTGCGGCGCTCCACCGGGGCGGCGATGATGGACGCCAAGCGCGCCCTCCAGGAGGCAGGGGGCGACCCAGAGCGGGCCCGGGAGCTCCTGCGAGAGAAGGGCCTGGCTGACGCCCGCAAGCGGGCCGGGAGGGCAGCCGGCCAGGGGGCCATCGGGCACTACCTGCACACACAGAACGAGCGGCCGGTCATCGGCGTCTTGGTGGAGCTTGCCTCAGAGACCGACTTCGTGGCCAAGAACGAGCTGTTCGTGGAGTCGGCGCGCGACCTGGCCATGCACGTGGCGGCCGCCCGTCCCCGCTGGGTGCGCCGGGAGGATGTGCCCGCCGGGACCCTGGACAAGGAGCGGGAGCTGATCACCCGTCAGGCGGGACGGGAGGGGAAGCCCGAGGCCGTCATCCCCAAGATCGTCGAGGGCCGCCTGCGCAGCTTCTACCAGGACAACGTCCTCTACGAGCAGGAGTTCGTCAACCCCGACAAGTTCAAGGGTACGGTAGGGGAGATGGTCGATCAGCTCGCCGCCAAGATGGGGGAGAACATCGGGGTGCGACGCTTCAGCCGGCTGGTGGTGGGCGAAGAGGACGAATAGGCTCCGACGGCCCCCAGCAGGGCCATGCGGAAAGGTGCCATGTACCGCAGAGTGATCCTCAAGCTGGGCGGGTCCGCCCTGGCCGATCCGGACGTCGGCTACGGCATTCACCCCAAGACGGTCCAGCGCCTGGCCGGCGAGGTCGCCGAGGTCCACGAGGAGGGCTTCGAGATGGCGGTGGTGGTGGGCGGCGGCAACATCTTTCGCGGCCTGTCGGCGGCCGCCGCCGGTATGGACCGGGCCAGCGGGGACTACATGGGGATGCTGGCGACGGTGATCAACGCCATCGCCCTGCGGGACGGCCTGGAGAAGTCAGGTGTGGC
This sequence comes from Actinomycetota bacterium, assembly GCA_030776765.1. Taxonomy (GTDB): domain Bacteria; phylum Actinomycetota; class Acidimicrobiia; order Spongiisociales; family JALYHC01; genus JALYHC01. The sequence continues at coordinate 5,726 of JALYHC010000138.1, forward strand.
CACTCGTGTGCAGAGCGCCATCTGGATGCAGGAGATCGCCGAGCCCTACATCCGGTTGCGAGCCATCCGCCATCTGGAGAAGGGCCGGGTGGTCGTCTTCGCCGCCGGCACCGGCAACCCCTTCTTCACCACCGACACCACAGCCGCCTTGCGGGCGGCCGAGATCGGTGCCGAGGCGGTGCTCAAGGCCACCAGCGTGGAGGGGGTGTACGACAAGGACCCTGCGCTCGACTCCGGCGCCGAGCTGTTCAGGGAGATCACCTACATGGAGGCGCTGTCGAAGGGCCTCAAGTTCATGGATTCCACCGCCATTACCATGTGCATGGACCACCACCTGCCCATCAAGGTGTTCGACATCAACGAGCCCGGCAACATCGTGCGCGCCGTCCGGGGTGAGCCCATCGGCACCTTGGTCCACTGAGGGAGGCGGCATGCAGGAAGAGCTTCTCGAGGACGCCGAACAGCGCATGCGCAGCGCCGTCGAGCACGTGCAGCAGGAGTTCTCCACTGTCCGCACCGGCCGCGCCAATGCCGCCATCCTGCACCGGATCACCGTCGACTACTACGGGATACCAACGCCCCTCCAGCAGATCGCCTCGTTCTCGGTGCCTGAGCCGCGTCTCTTGGTGGTGCAGCCGTACGACCCCAAGTCCCTGTCGGCCATCGAGAAGGCCATCCAGTCCTCTGAGCTGGGGCTCAATCCATCCAATGACGGAACGGTGTTGCGCCTCGTGTTCCCGCCGCTCACCGAGGAGCGGCGCCGGGAGCTGATCCGGCTGGTGCGCCAGATGGCCGAGGACGGGAGGGTGGCCATCCGCAACGTACGGCGCCATACCAAGGACGACCTCGAGTCCCTGGAGGGCGATGTCTCGAAGGACGACGTCTTTCGGGCGGAGAGGGACCTGCAGGAGCTGACCGACCGCTACGTGAGCAGGGTGGACGGCCTGCTCGGCCACAAGGAGCAGGAGCTGCTCGAGGTGTGAGCGGAGTGCCGAGATGAGGCCAGAGGACCGAGAGGGAGGGGAGGTGGTCCCCTTCCCGTCCGGACCGCGCCACCCGTCGGAGTGGCCGGTGGAGCCGGCACCGAGCCCACGTGGCTACTGCTTCTTCTGCGACGCTCCGGCAACCGCCGACCCGTGCCCCAGTTGCGGCCGGGCCCTGTGGGAGTCGGCCGAGCTGGGTGGGCCGGTCGAGAGGGGTCCCGGGGAGGAGGGCCATCCTGCCGGCCGCCATTTGGCTCCCTCGCCGAGGCCTTCGGTGGCAGAGGGAGAGCGCCCGGAAGCGCCCTTCAACATCGAGGACGAGGGCCTGGATCGCTTCACCAGCGAGCGCTACCTGACCGCCACCACCGACGAGTATCGCGGCCTGGCCGAGGAGATGGCCCGGGCATCGGAGCAGCAGCACGAGCCGCAACCGGTGGCCGCCACCATGCCGGGCATCGAGAGCGGCATAGTGGGCTTCGACGACGTGACCGGAGAGACGGCGCCCGCCCTGGAAGAGCAGGAGCGTTCCGACCTGGCGGTCCGGGTGGGGACCGGGGTGGTGCTGGGCGCCCTGTTCCTGGGCGCCCTGTGGCTGGGCGGTGGATGGTTCCTGGCGCTGGTCACCGTGGTGGCCACCATGGCGCTGGGCGAGCTCTACGCCACGCTGCGCCGCCGCCGCTACGCCCCGGCGGCGCTGTTCGGCCTCCTGGGCGGGATCGGCATCATGGTGGCTGCCTGGCGGGCGGGACCGGCGGGGGTGGGCGGGGTGCTGGCGGTGACCATGGCCGTGGTCTTCCTCTGGTACGCACTTGGCCTCGTGCGCCGTGATCCGCTCGTCAACGGGTCGGTCACCTTGCTGGGGGTGGCCTGGATTCCGGGGTTGATCGCCTTCGCCCTCCCCATGCTGCAGGCCGAGCGGTTCCGCACCCTCATTCTGGCGATGGTGGCTCTCACCGTGGCCGGGGACGCCGGCTCCTACTTCGTGGGGCGGTCGTTGGGGCGCAGGGCACTGGCTCCGCGCCTGTCCCCCCACAAGACGGTGGAGGGGCTGGCGGGCGGCACCATCGTCGCCCTGGCGGCCGGGGCGCTGCTGGCCTTCCTCGACCCCTTCGACCTTGGGTCGGGCCTCCTGCTGGCGACGGTGGTGGCCATCTTCGGGCCCCTCGGTGACCTGGCCGAGTCGATGGTCAAGAGAGCATTGGACGTGAAGGACATGGGATCGGTCCTCCCCGGGCACGGCGGGCTCCTCGACCGCATCGATGCCCTCATCTTCGTGATCCCGGCCACCTACTTCCTCTACCGGTGGCTGGGGCTGCTGGGGTGAGACCGCTCGTCGTCCTCGGGGCGACCGGATCAATAGGCCGGCAGGCCCTGGCGGTGGCCCGTCACCTGGGTGCTCAGGTGGTGGGCTTGGGGGCCCGGCGAGCTTCGGAGGAGTACGCCCAGATCGGCAGGGAGCTGCCGGAGGCACTGGTGGCGGTGGCGGCGCCCGACGAGCGGGACCGGCGGCGTTTCGGCGAGGAGTTCGCAGGGCGGGCCCGTTTCGGCCCGGAGGCCTTGCAGGAGCTGGCGGCCTTGCCGGGGGTGGTGGTGGTAAACGGTGTGGTGGGAGCGGCCGGCCTCCCCGCCTCGGTGGCCGCCCTGGAAGCCGGCAATCGGTTGGCCCTGGCCAACAAGGAGAGCCTGGTGGCCGGTGGGCCGGTGGTGGCCCGAGCCCGGGCCCGAGGCGGCGGGGAGCTGATACCGGTTGACTCGGAGCATTCGGCGCTCTTCCAGTGCCTGGTGGGGGAGGACATGGGCAGCGTCCGGCGGCTGATCCTCACCGCTTCAGGGGGGCCGTTTCACGGGTGGAGGGCCGAGGACCTGGATCGGGTGACGGTCGAGGAGGCGCTGGCCCACCCAACGTGGAAGATGGGCCCTCGGGTCACCATCGACTCGGCCACCCTGTTGAACAAGGGCCTGGAGGTGATCGAGGCCCACTACTTGTTCGGGATGGACTATGGCCACATCGACGTGTTGGTCCATCCGGAGAGCATCGTGCACTCCCTGGTGGAGTTCGCCGACGGGGGCGTCAAGGCTCACCTGGGGGAGCCCGACATGCGGCTGCCCATCCAGTACGCCATCACCTTCCCGGAGCGCCCGGCGGGGGTGCTGGGCCCCTTCTCCCTGGCGGGACGCTCCCTCACCTTCGAGGAGCCCGACCACCGGGCGTTCCCCGCCCTCGGGCTGGCGTACGAGGCCGGACGGCGGGGAGGTTCCGCCCCGGCGGCGCTCAACGCGGCGGACGAAGTGGCCGTGCAGGCCTTCTTGATGGGGAGCCTGGCCTTCTCTCGGATATCGGAGGTGCTGGAGCAGGCCTTGGAGCGCACCCCCTGGCGCCCTCTGGAGACCGTGGAGGACGTGGAGGCTGTGGACCGGGAGGCGCGGGTGCTGGCCCGGCACCTGGTCGGCTCCGGTTGAAGGTGGCGCCCGGTAGCCTGGTCGCTTCTCGGCCCGATTGGTTCGGTAGGAGGTGCTGGTGGTCGGTGGCCTGATGATGGCGATCGGCATCGTGGCCATGGTGATGATCCACGAGGGCGGCCACTTCCTGGCCGCCAAGGCGGTGGGCATGAAGGTCACCGAGTTCTTCTTCGGCTTCGGGCCCCGCTTGTGGTCGATACGCAGGGGAGAGACCGAGTACGGGGCCAAGGCGCTTCCCCTGGGCGGTTACGTGAAGATCGTCGGGATGAACCCCTACGAGGAGGTCCCACCGCAGGACGAGGGCCGCACCTACCGGGAGAAGCCGTTCTGGGCCAAGTCCCTGGTGGTGCTGGCGGGGATCGCCAGCCACTTCGTGGTCGCCTACCTGCTGCTGTTCCTGGTCCTGGCGGTGGTGGGCGTCCACGACCCCCGCCGACCGCTTCCGGTGGTCTTCGAGGTGGCCGGGCAGCTCGAAGACGGCACCACCTCGCCGGCGGGCCGGGTGGGGCTGCAGCAGGGCGATCGCATCGTCGGGCTGGCCGGGGAGCCGGTGGGAAGCTGGGAGGAGCTGGCGCTTCTCATCAGGGAGCATCCCGAGCAGCGGGTCGAGTTGGTGGTGGAGCGGGACGGCGAGTTGGTGGAGTCTTCCGTCACCCTGGCCGCCCGGCAGGACGAGGAGAGCGGGGAGACCATCGGCTTCTTGGGGATCGTCCCGGAGCTGGCCGTGACCCGGGTAGGGCCGATCGAGGCCGCCGGACGGGCGGCCACCTCGGTGGCGGAGATCACCAGGCTGAGCGTGGTGGGGCTGGGCCAGCTCGTTCGACCCGAGACGCTCTCCCAGTACGTGTCGGCCGTCTTGGAAGGAAGTGAGGTGCCGCCCGAGATCCGGCCCACCAGCCCGGTGGGCCTGGTGCGGTACGGCGCCCAGGCGGAGCGCCTCGGCCTCGAGGTGCTCTTCGGCTTGTTGGCGGCCGTCAACGTCTTCGTGGGAGTCTTCAACTTCGTCCCCCTCTACCCTTTGGACGGGGGCCACTTCGCGGTAGCCCTGTACGAGAAGGTGAGCGGCCGCGAGGCCGACGTGCGCAAGCTGACACCGGTGGCGGCGGCGGTGATCGCCTTTTTCATCTTCCTGGGGATCGTGGCGATCTACTTCGATATCGTGGGCCCGCTGCCCGGCCTCGGCTAACCCTTCTCGCCGTGGGGGAGGGGTCCGGCCCGCGTCGCCATGTTGCCGGCGACCCCTACCATGATCCTCATGCAGCGCCGACAGAGCCGCCAGATCCGGGTGGGAGACGTGCCGGTGGGGGGCGATGCGCCGGTGACCGTGCAGTCGATGACCCTCACCAAGACCGCCGATGTCGAGGGAACGCTGGCGCAGGTCTATGCGCTGGCCACTGCCGGCGCCGACATCGTCCGCATCACCTGCAACGATGTGGAAGCCGCAGCCGGGCTGGCGGAGATCGTCCCGCGCTCTCCGGTGCCGATCGTCGCCGACATCCACTACCAGTACCGCTTGGCGCTGGCGGCTCTGGAAGCGGGGGTGGCTGGACTGCGTCTCAACCCCGGCAACATCCGCAAGGCCGAGCACATCAAGGTGGTGGCGCGGGCAGCCGGGGAGCGAGGGGTCCCCATCAGGGTGGGCGTCAACGCCGGCTCGCTGGACCGCGACCTGCTGGCCGAGTACGGCGCCCCGGTGCCCAGGGCCCTGGTGGAGTCGGCCCTGGCGGAGGTTCGCCTTCTGGAGGAGGTGGACTTCTTCGACATCAAGATCTCCGTCAAGCACTCGCCCGTGCCCTCCATGGTCGAGTCCTACCGTCTGCTGGCGGAGGCCTGCGACTACCCGCTGCATCTGGGGGTGACCGAGGCAGGACCGCTGCCGGGTGGGCTCATCAAGTCGGTGGCCGGGGTGTCGGCCTTGCTCCTGGAGGGCATCGGCGACACCATCCGCTTCTCCCTGACCGCCGATCCCGTCGAGGAGGCGCGGGCCGGCCGACAGCTCCTCGAGTACCTGGGCCTGCGCGAGCGCAAGAGCCTCGACCTCATCGCTTGCCCCTCGTGCGGCCGAGCGGAGATCGACGTGCTGGGCGTGGCGCAGGAGGCGCAGGCCAGGCTGGAGGAGTCGGGGCTTCCTATCCAGGTGGCGGTGATGGGCTGTGTGGTCAACGGGCCGGGCGAGGCCCGGGAGGCCGACCTGGGCATCGCTGCCGGGAGAGGTAGGGGACACCTGTTCATCAAGGGCCAGGTGGTGCGGGTGGTGCCGGAAGAGGAGATGGTGGAGGCGTTGCTCGAGGAGGGCCGGCGCCTCGTGGAGGAGGGGGTGGAGGCGCGCCTGGCGGCCGCCGACCGGGACGCCGGCGAGCAGGCGGCACAGGAGGCCCACGTCTTGCGAGGGCTGCAGGGAGACGCCAACCGATCCGACGAGCGCCGCCGCACCGTGGTGAAGATCGCCGGCGGCAGGGACTGATCCGCCGGCGGCAAAACCGCGGAGCCACCAAACCACCCGCCACTATGCTCGCCCGGCATGGCGCAGAAGATCACCCCTCGCAGCGAGGACTACAGCCGCTGGTACACCGACGTGGTGGTGCGTGCCGAGCTGGCCGACTACTCCCCGGTACGAGGTTCGATGGTCATCCGCCCCTACGGGTTTGCGCTGTGGGAGAACATGCAGGGCGCCCTCGACGATATGTTCAAGGCCACCGGCCATCAGAACGCTTACTTCCCCCTCTTCATCCCCTACTCCTTCCTCGAGAAGGAGGCCGAGCACGTGGAGGGCTTCTCTCCCGAGCTGGCCCTGGTCACTCACGGTGGGGGAAAGGAGCTGGAGGAGCCGCTGGTGGTGCGGCCCACCTCCGAGACGATCATCAACTCCATGTTCGCCAAGTGGATCCAGAGCTACCGCGACCTTCCCATCCTGCTCAACCAGTGGTGCAACGTGGTGCGCTGGGAGATGCGCACCCGCCTCTTCCTGCGCACCATGGAGTTCCTGTGGCAGGAGGGGCACACTGCCCACGAGAGCTACCAGGAGGCCGAAGAGGAGGCCCGCCGCATGCTGGGCGTGTACCGCAGCTTCGCAGAAGAGTGGGCGGCGGTGCCCGTGGTGACCGGGCGCAAGAGCGAGGCGGAGAAGTTCGCCGGGGCCGACCACTCGTACACCGTGGAGGCGATGATGGGGGATCGCAAGGCCCTGCAGACCGGCACCTCCCATCACCTAGGCCAGAACTTCTCCAAGGCCTTCGAGACCCGCTTCCTCGACCGCAACAACGAGCTGCAGTACCCCCACCAGACCTCCTGGGGAGCCAGCACTCGGCTGGTGGGGATGGTGGTGATGGTGCACGGGGACGACCAGGGACTGATGCTGCCGCCCAGGCTGGCCCCTCATGAGGTGGTGGTGGTGCCCATCGCCGGGGCCGATACGCCGCAGCGGCACGAGGTCGGCCAGGAGGCGGAGCGAGTGGCGGCTCGCCTGCAGCCGGGCCACCGGGTGCACCTGGACGACCGCCAGGAGCTGACGCCCGGCTTCAAGTTCAACGAGTGGGAGATGAAGGGCGTGCCGGTGCGCCTGGAGCTGGGCCCCCGCGACCTGGAGCGGGGCGAGGCGGTGCTGGCCCGCAGGGACCGCCCCGGTGGGGCGCATGGGAAAGGTAGGCAAAGGGTGCCGCTGGGAGGGGTGGTCGACGCGGTGGGTGACCTGCTCGAGGACATCCAGCGGGAGCTGTTCGGGCGCGCCCTGGCGTTTCGGCAGGAGCACTCCCATCACCCGGTCACCTATGAGGAGATGCGGGAGGGGCTGGCCGAGCAGGGAGGCTTCTGGTACGCGGCCTGGTGCGGCTCGCCGGACTGTGAGGGCACCGTCAAGGTGGACACCCAGGCAACCATCCGCTGCATCCCCTTCGAGCAACCCGACCAGGTGGGGCACTGCATCGTCTGCGGGACCACCGCCCCCGAAGAGGCCCTCTTCGCCAAGGCGTACTAGCGGGCGAGCCTTAGTTCGTTAGGTTCGGCTAGCGCCCCACGCACGGCTATAGCCTGAGGTTGGGGAGCTGAGCGGCAGCATCGCCGTGCCCTCCACCTCCCGGGCGGCCTACCCCCGCTGCTATGCTTTACCCCCGAGAACGAAGGACGTCACTGCTGGTGGAGAGTGGGCGCCCCCGCCCACTTTCTTTGTGAGAGGAGAGGCATGAGCGGCGCCACGGAAGGGCTCTGGGCGTTGCTGCAACCCTACCTGGCTGCCGAGGGTCTGGAACTCGACGACCTCGAGCTGCTCGGCCAGGGGCGGAGGCGGCTGCTGCGGGTGACGGTGGACGCCGAGGGCGGCGTGGACGTGGATTGGATCGCCGAGGCGTCCCAGCGGATGTCACGCCTCCTCGACCAAGAGAACGCCATTCCAGGCCCTTACACCCTGGAGGTGACTTCGCCCGGCCTGGAGCGGAAGCTGCGGCGGCCCGAGCACTTCCGCAAGGCGGTGGGCCAGGAGGTGGTGGTGAAGACCGCTGGGGAGGTGGGAGGCGAAAGACTCCACCAGGGCGTGCTGGACGAGGCGGACCAGAAAGGCTTCGTCGTGCGAGTGGACGGCGACCCCCGCCGGGTGGGGTTCGAAGAAGTCGCTTCCGCCCGGACGGTGTTCCGCTGGGAGCCGGCGCCCAAGCCAGGCAGGAAGCGGCGGTAGGAGGAAGGCATGGATTACGAACTGATGGAGGCCCTCGAGATCCTCGAGCGAGAGAAGGGCGTCCCGGCGGAGACCATCCTCGATGCCCTGGCTAACGCGCTCGTCTCCGCCTACAAGCGCAGCCCGGGTGCAGCCGAGGAAGCGCGGGTGACCATCGATCCCGATACTGGGGAGATCCACGTCTACGCCCAGGAGCTTGACGAGGACGGCAACGTGATCCGGGAGTGGGAGGACACTCCCGAGGACTTCGGCCGGATCGCCGCCCAGACTGCCAAGCAGGTCATCCTGCAGCGGTTACGGGACGCCAGGCGAGAGCAGGTCTTTGACATCTACGAGGGCCGGGAGGGCGATCTGGTGACCGGCATCGTGCAGCACCACGACCATCGCTACTCCATCCTCGACCTTGGCAATGCCGAGGCGCTCATGCCCGGCTCCGAGCGGATGCCCTACGAGCGGCTCGACCGGGGGGCCCGTGTGAAGGCCTTCATCCTGGAGGTCCGCAAGGAGACCAAGGGGCCGCAGATCGTGGTGAGTCGCAGCCATCCGGACTTCATCCGGCGGCTCTTCGAGCTGGAGGTGCCGGAGTTGCTCGACGGGACCGTGGACATCAGGGCCATCGCTCGGGAGCCGGGCCACCGGACCAAGATCGCCGTCGCCTCCAACGACCGCAATGTCGACCCGGTGGGGGCCTGCGTTGGAGCCCGGGGCTCGCGGGTACGTCAGGTGGTCAACGAGCTTCGCGGCGAGAAGGTGGACATCGTTGAGTGGCGGGAGGACTCGACACAGTTCATCGCCGAGGCGCTCAGCCCGGCCAGGGTGCGCGAGGTGCGCCTCGACGAGGAGACCAAGACCGCGGCGGTGATCGTCCCCGACCACCAGCTCTCGCTGGCCATCGGAAAAGAAGGGCAAAATGCTCGCCTGGCTGCCCGGCTGACCGGCTATCGCATCGACATTCGCTCCGAGAGCCAGGACTCCAGTGTGATCGCGGAAGCCGCCGGCCCACCGGAGCGCTTGCAGCAGGAGCCGGCTGGACCGCTCCGGGAGGCCCAGCCGTCCACAGAGGCGGTAGGGGCCGACGCCTTCGGGGCGGCCGTCGAGGCCGCCGAAGGGGCTCCGGAAGGGGAGTCGGACCAGGCTTCCCCCGATGAGGAACAGGAACGTCAGGTGAAGACCGAGGCTTCTGAGCGCTCGTAGGAAGGCTCGTCGGTGCCCGTGGCACAATGGGAGCGAACACGGGAGCAGATGTGGTCAAGCAAAGAGTCTATGAGCTCGCCCGGCAGCTGGGAGTGGAGTCCAAGGAGCTGCTGGATCGCGCCGAGGAGCTGGGCCTGAAGGCCAGGACCGCCTCCTCAGGGCTGGAAGAAGACGAAGCCGAGTTGCTGCGTCTCTCCTATCAAGAGGGGGACGGCAGCTCTGTCGTAGAGGAGCAGGGGACGGCGCCCGACGTCACAGAAGAGGTGCTCCCGTCCGATCGCTCCCCCTCGGAAGGCGAGGTGGAGCACCTGAGCCCTGTCCCGCAAGCTCAGGAGCGAGAGCTACTGGAGCTCCGACCCGGGGTGACGGTTGGGGAGTTTGCCGAGGCAGTGGGCGAGACACCGGCAAGCGTGGTCAAGGCCCTCATGGACATTGGGGAGATGGTGGCCGCCTCTCAGCCGGTCCCCCCCGAAGCGTTGGCACTGCTCGCAGAGCAGTTCGGCTTCCGGCTGGCCGCCCCCCCCTCCGATGGAGAAGTGGTCGCCGCGGCGCCGGCCCCGCCGCCCGAGCAGCGGGATCGCCCCGAGGAGCTGGAGGCCCGACCGCCGGTGGTGACCGTGATGGGGCACGTGGACCACGGCAAGACCCAGCTACTCGACACCATCCGGCGCACCAATGTGGTTTCGGGAGAGGCAGGAGGCATCACCCAGCACATCGGCGCCTATCAGGTCGACCTGGACGGGCGGAAGATCACCTTCATCGATACCCCGGGCCACGTGGCCTTCACTGCCCTGCGGGCCAGAGGCGCCCAGATCACCGACATCGTTGTGCTGGTGGTAGCCGCCGACGACGGCGTCATGCCGCAGACGGCGGAGGCCATCAGTCACGCCAAGGCCGCCGGAGTGCCCATCGTGGTGGCGATCAACAAGATGGACCTGCCAGACGCCGACGCCGATCGGGTGCGCGCCCAGCTCACCGAATACGACTTGGTGGCCGAGCAGTTGGGAGGCGATACGGTCACCGTGCAGGTCTCCGCCCTGAAGAACCAGGGCATCGATCAGCTGCTCGAGATGATCGACTTGGTGGCCGAGGTGGAGGACCTGCGGGCCAATCCCGATGCGCCCGCCTCGGGAACCGTCATCGAGAGCCAGCTCGACAAGGGCCGGGGGCCGGTGGGAACCGTCATCGTCCAGCGAGGCACCCTTACCGTGGGGGACTCGCTGGTGGCGGGAGCGGTGGCGGGCCGTGTGCGGGCGATGCTCGACGAGCGGGGCCGTCAGGTGAAGAAAGCCCTCCCCAGCACCGCCGTCCTGGTGATGGGTTGGGAAGACGTCCCGCGAGCCGGCGATCGATTCCAGGTGGTGGCCGACGACAAGGAAGCGCGCAACATGGCGCAAGCCCGGCGCGCTGAGCTGCGCAGCGAGGAGCTGACGGTGCCCTCTGCCGAGGAGCGCCTCTCGCAGCTCCTCGAGCAGCTGCGCAGCGGCGAGGAGGCCGAGCTGCGCCTGATCGCCAAGGCGGACGCCCACGGCTCGCTAGAGGCCATCCGCGACGCCGTCGCCAAGATCGGGCGGGAAGGGGCCCACACCACGCTCATTCACGCGGCGGTGGGGGGCATCACCGAGAACGACATCATGCTGGCCCAGGCGAGCCAGGCAGTGATCATCGGCTTCAACGTGCGGCCCGACGCCAAGGCGCGCCGAGCGGCCGAGGACGACGGCATCGAGGTGCGCACGTACCGGGTGATTTACGACCTGCTCGACGACGTGGAGCAGATGCTCCTCGGCCGGCTGGCCCCCGAGGAGGTGGAGGACGTGCTCGGCGTAGCCCAGGTGCGAGCCACCTTCCGGGTGCCGCGCTTCGGCCAGGTGGCCGGTTGCTACGTGACGGAGGGGGAGGTCGGTCGGGGTGCCCGGGCGCGGCTGGTGCGAGACGGCGTGGTGGTCTACGACGGCACCATCGCATCGCTACGCCGCTTCAAGGATGATGTGCGCAGCGTATCGGCCGGCTTCGAGTGCGGCATAGGCTTGGAGAACTTCAGCGACGTGAAAGAAGGCGACCTGATCGAGGCCTACCAGGTGCGGGAGGTCGCCCGGGTCTAAGGCCACGAGACGAGTATGCATGCCGCAGCCCTTCGAGTGGAGCTTCGCATCCCGGCCGTGCAGTCACTCAAGCAGAAGCGCCGGCGGGTGAAGGGCTTGGTGGCCGGCTTGCGCAAGGAGTTCCCGGTGGGGGTGGCGGAGGTCGACTACCAGGACCTGTGGCAGCGGACCACCCTGGGAGTGGTGGCGGTGGCCCCCCAGGCCGGGCAGCTGGAGCGGTTGCTCCACTCGGTGGAGCGCTACCTGCGTCACGACGGCAACTTCGAGGTGCTGGAGATCGGTGTGGCCTACCTGGAGGAGGGGCGGTGAAGACGCCGCGGATGCGTCGGGTCAACGAGACGCTGCGAGAGGTGATCGCCCAGTCGGTGACTCGCCTGAAGGACCCCCGGGTGGGGTTCGTCACCATCACCGCCGTCGACACCGCCCCCGACCTGCGAAGCGCCAAGGTTTACTATTCGGTGCTGGGTTCAGCAGAGGAGCAGCAGGCGACCGCCGCCGCCCTGCACTCGGCCGCTTCTCACATTCGGGGTGAGGTCGGGCGACAGGTGCGCCTCAAGTACCTCCCCGAGCTGCGATTCGAGCGGGACGAGGCCATGGAGCGAGGGATGCGGGTGCAGGAGCTGCTGCGCCAGATCGAGAGGGAGCGTGGTGAACAGCCGGGAAGCGATTCGCAAGGCAGCTGAGGTCCTGGGCGAGGCCGAGGCGGTGGCGGTCACCTGCCATGTCGGCCCGGATGGAGACGCCCTCGGGTCGGCCCTCGGTTTTGCGCTGGCGGCTCGCAAGGCGGGCAAGCAGGCGTGGGTCTCCTTCGGCGAGCCGTTCGCCATCTCCGACAAGTACCGCTTCCTCCCACTCGACTCGCTGGTGCCCCCGGGCGACCTCCCCGCCGACGCCCCTGTGCTGGTGGCCTTCGATACGGGATCGCTGGACCGCCTGGGTGGCCTCTCCGAGGCCGCCAAGGCGGCCGGTTGCCTGATCGTCGTCGACCACCACGTGTCCAACCAGGGGTTCGGTGACATCGACATCATCGACCCTCAGGCGGCCGCCTCCGCTCAGCTTGCCTTCTACCTGATCCAGGAGCTGGGCTGGCCGCTCGACGCCGAGGTGGCCACCTGCCTGCTGGTGGGGGTGGTGACCGACACGGGGCGCTTCCAGTACTCGAACGCCCGCCCGGAGGTGTTCCGGGTCGCCGCCGCCCTGGTGGAGGCTGGTGCCCGCCCAGAGCTGATCGGACAGAACGTCTACGAGAAGATGCCCTTCGGGTATCTGAAGGTGGCGGCGGCGGTCCTGGGGCGGTCCGTCCTGGAGCCCGACCGGGCCTTCGTGTGGTCGGTGCTGCTGGCCTCGGACCTCGAGGCGGCCGACATCGCGGTGGAGGACAGCGAGCCGCTCATCGACGCCCTGCGCGTCGCTCGCGAGGCGGAGGTGGCCGCTTTGGCGAAGGAGGTGGGTGACGGTCAGGTGAGGGTGAGCCTGCGGTCGCGGGGCCTGGTGGACGTGGAGATGATCGCCACCCACCTTGGGGGAGGCGGCCACCACAATGCGGCCGGCTTCACCTTCGAGGGCTCTGCCGCCCAGGCCATCGACGAGGTCCGAACGCGCTTGCCCGGTGAGTAGGGGCTTCCTGCTGGTCGACAAGGGCCGGGGCTGGACCTCGCACGACGTGGTGGGCAAGCTGCGCGGGCTGCTCGGGCAGGGAAGGGTCGGCCACGGCGGCACCCTCGACCCGATGGCCACCGGCCTGTTGGTGGTCGGCGTCGGCCAGGCAACCCGCCTGCTGCGCTACGTCCAGGACCTGGCCAAGGAGTACCGGGCCCGCATGGTGTTGGGGGTTGCCACCGACACCCTGGACGCCGACGGAGCCGTGCTGTGGCGGGAGCCGATGGAGGTGGCCGAGGACGACCTTCGCCGGGTGATGACCCGCTTCGTAGGTCAGATCACCCAGGTTCCGCCGATGGTGTCGGCGGTGCGGGTGCAGGGCCGCCGCCTCTACGACTTGGCGCGGGAGGGCAAGGAGGTGGACCGCCGGGCTCGTCGCGTGGAGGTGCTGGCGCTGGAGCTGGTCGACTTCGCTCCCGGTGAGTACCCGGAGGCCGTCCTGAGGGTTGAGTGCACGAAGGGGACGTACGTGCGCACCCTGGCCGACGACCTGGCACGTGCGTTGGGCGGACGGGCCCACCTCAGCGAGCTGCGGCGGACGCGGATTGGGTCCTTCTCCACGGAGCGCGAGGCCCGCTCGATGGACGAGCTGGAGGATCTGGCTCAGGCCGGAGACTTGCCCGCGGCGTTGCTCTCGCCGTCCGAGGGCCTGCGGGACTTGCCTGCCCTGGCCGTGGACCAGGGGACGGCGCGAGGAGTTGGGCACGGTGTCGCCTTCGCCCCCTCCTCGCTGGGTCTGCCGCCTTCCGGTGACGGTGCCTATCGGATGCTCGACCAGCAGGGGCGGCTGTTGGCCGTCTATCGCCACGCCGGCAAGCGGTTGGCTGCGGAGGTGGTGCTCTCGTGAGGGTGCTGCGCGGCGACCCGCGGGAGTGGCTGGCGCCGCCCGCAGGCTCGGCCGTCACCATCGGGGTGTACGACGGCGTGCATCGGGGGCATCAGGAGGTGATCGGCCGCCTGCGTGAGCGGGCTGCAGTGCGAGGGGTTGCCTCCGGCCTGATCACCTTTGACCGTCACCCGCTGAGAGTTGTGGCCCCTCAACGGGCCCCGCAGCTGCTCACCACCCTTGAGCAGAGGCTAGAGCTGCTCGAGGGTCTGGGCTTGGAGCTGGTGGCGGTGCTGCCCTTCGACGAGCGCATGCGGGAGCTGGGCCCGGAGGCCTTCGTCTCCCTGGTGCTGGACGAGGGTGTCGACGCTCGCCTGGTGCTGGTGGGGGAGGACTTTCGCTTCGGCAAGCACCGAGCCGGTGACGTGGACGCCTTGGCCGAGCTGGGTAAGGCGCATGGCTTCGAGGTGGAGGCGGTGCCCCTCCTGGAGGCCGGGGAGACCCCACTCTCTTCGACTGCCATCCGCCAGGCGGTGGCCGCCGGGCGGGTGGAAGAGGCCGCCCGGGTGCTGGGGCGATGTCACGAGGTGCGGGGAGAGGTGGTGGCCGGGAGCGGACGAGGGCGGGAGCTCGGGTTTCCCACCGCCAACCTGATGCCGTCCCCGGAGGTGGTGGTGCCGGGTCGGGGCATCTACGCAGGCCGGGTGGAGGTGGGCCGGGACGAGCACCTGGCCGCCGCCAGCGTCGGGGTGCGCCCCACCTTCGGGGAGGAGGAGCGGGTGGTGGTGGAGGCCTACTTGCTGGACTTTGAGGGAGACCTGTATGGGCGCCAAATCGACTTGCGGCTGTGCTGGCGCTTGCGAGACGAAGAGAGGTTCGAGAGCGTCGACGAGCTGGTGGCCCAGATGCACCGTGACGTGAAGGCGGTCCGGGAGGCCTCCCACCCCCCGAACCCCCCTCCTTCTTCAGGGGGTGGTCGGCCATGAGAGAAGGCGGAGTCACAAGGGGCCTCCCACCCCCCGAACCCCCCGGCTCGCAAGCGGGGGCCACACGGGGGTAGGGAGAAGAGGGTTGACTCTGGGAGCACCCTCCCTGATGCTTGTGCCGGCGCCTCCCCCGCACCCCCGGAAAGGTGGGGAGCATGCTGGGGGCGCTCTTGCTATCGGTGGTGTTGGCGACCTCTCCGGGGCCCCACGGGTCCCAGGTTGACGATCCGGCGCCCGGCGACGGTCTCTCCCTGCTCCCCGACCCCCCACCGACCAGGGTGGCGCCGGCTACCACTCCGACTCCGCTTCGGCTCCCGGGACGGCCGGCCGAAGCCGGGGTGCTGGCCGGGGCGGCCGCCACCGGCGCCTGGAAAAGGAGGCGCCACCGGATGCAGGCGACCCCACTCACCGAGGACATGGTGGTGGTTTTCATCGCCGGATATGGGTCGCAGGCCGAGCAGCCCGCCTTCCAGGCCCTCATCGACCTGCTGCAGCTGAGGCCCTCCCAGGTGCAGCGGTTCGACTACCGGTGGGCAGAGCCAGGGGAAGACCACGCCTGGGCAGCTCGGCGGGCCGAGGTGGGAGAGTTGGCCGCCGCCCTGCAGGGCTACCTTCGCGGTGCGGCGCTTGCAGGGCGCAGCATCTATCTCGTCGGTCACAGCTTGGGCGGGGCCACCCTCGCCGAGCTGGTGGCGCGCTGGGACGACTATCCGTCGCTTCGCATCCCGCAGGTGCGGGGGGTGGCGCTGCTCGACCCTCCCATCGCCCATGGACTGCTGGGTTCCTTGCAGAGCGGACCGCGCCTGTTCGGTTGGCGGCCCCATGACGGGGGCTACGACCCCACCGAATGGAGCTGGTGGACGGGCTGGGACGATCAGCGAGTCCATCTGGGTGGCACCAGCCAGGTGCCGGTCGTGGTGTTCCGGAACCCGAAGGCGGCGATCACAAACTTCTGGGACCGGCCGAAGGGCTTGCGAGTCTTCGACGTGCCGGACGCCGGCCCGCATCCCTTCGTCTTCCTGGCCCCCCCGCTGGCGACGCTTCCTTGGCGGCTTGGACACTTCCTAAAGAGGCTGGCCGAGGCGCACGTCTCCGTGTTGAGCGACCCTCGGGTGGCCCAGTGCATCTCGAAGGAGATCCGCCGGGGAGGCTCCTGCACCCGCATCGGCTCCAACGCCAACACGAGCGGGCCCTAGCGAACCTAAGGCTGGAGTGGCGCGCCACGCGCCACCAGAACCTGAGGTTCGTCGCTCCTTAGGGGAAGCCTATTGCGCTGTTAGACTGCGGGACCGTGAAGCTTCGGCTACCCACAGCAACGGGATGAGAGACACCCAGACCATCATCAGCGAATTCGGCATGCACGACAGTGACACGGGTTCGCCCGAGGTACAGGTCGCCCTGCTGACCGAGCGGATCAACGACCTCACCGAGCATTTGAAGGTCCACAAGCAGGACCATCACAGCCGGAGAGGTCTTCTCATGATGGTCGGGAAGCGAAGGAGGTTGCTGAACTATCTGCGCCGTCAGGACGTGGAGAGGTATCGCAACCTCATCGGAAGGCTCGGGCTGCGGCGCTGAAGGCGGGAACGGCCGAGGCCATTCCCTCATTCATGCATGCCAGAGAACGGAAACGCCCATAGATGAATTGGGGGCAGCCGAGCCAGTTGTCAGTTGCCGCTCCTCGGCTTCGTCGAGGGACGACGACTGGTAATTGGCCCGCTCCCCCTCCCTAGACAACGACAGAAGGAGAGAGCGTGCCTGAAACCTTGGTACGCGGTCGAGTGGGGGGACGTGAGTTCACCCTCTCGACCGGCAAGCTTGCCATGCAAGCGAACGGAGCAGTGGTCGCCCGGATCGGCGACACGGAGATCCTGGTCACCGCCACTGCCGACGAGAACGTCCGCGAGGGGATCGACTTCTTCCCCCTGACGGTCGACGTTGAAGAGCGAATGTACGCTGCCGGGAAGATTCCCGGCTCGTTCTTCCGCCGCGAGGGGCGCCCCACCGAGCGGGCCACCCTCACCGCTCGCCTGATCGACAGGCCGCTGCGGCCTTCCTTCGCCGACGGCTTTCGCAGCGAGACCCAGGTGATCGCCACCATCCTCTCGGTGGACCTCGAGAACCCATACGACGTGACGGCAATCAACGGCGCCTCGGCGGCGCTCACCATCAGCGACATACCCTTCCAAGGGCCACTGGGGGCGGTGCGTCTGGCCTACCGGGACGGTCGCTGGAATCCGATGCCCACCTTCAAGGAGCTCGAGGAGTCGGTCTTCGACTTGGTGGTGGCCGGGCGCCGCAACGAGGCGGGCGAGATCGACATCATGATGGTGGAGGCCGGCTCGACCGAAGACGGCCTGCGGTTGGTGCGCCAAGGCCAGCCGGCCAGCGACGAGGCTGCGGTGGCCCAGGGTCTCGAGGAGGCCAAGCAATACATCGCCGAGGCCATCGATCTGCAACTCGAGTTGCGCAGCCAGGTGGAGGTGCCGGAGCACGAATGGCCGCGGGTCGAGGACTACAGCCCCGACCTCTATGCGCGAGTGGATCAGCTAGCCCGCCCCAAGCTGGCCGAGGTTATCGTCATCCCCGGCAAGAAGGAGCGCTCGCAGGGCGAGGACGAGGTCGAGCAGTGGGTGCTCGAGCAGTTGGAGCCGTTGGAGCCCGGAGAGGCGAGCGCCGTCGGCCGTGCCCTGAAGTCCCTCCGCAAGACGATGATGCGGGAGCGAGTGGTCAAGGAGGGCGTCAGGCTGGACGGCCGGGGCCCGGGTGACCTGCGCTCGCTATCGTGCAGCGTGGGACTCGTTCCTCGCGCCCACGGCTCCGGTCTGTTCGAACGAGGCGAGACCCAGGTGCTCAACGTCACCACCCTCGGCATGCTGCGCATGGAGCAGCTCCTCGACACCATCTCGATCGAGGAGACCAAGCGCTACATGCATCACTACAATTTCCCGCCCTTCTCCACCGGAGAGACGGGCTTCATGCGAGGTCCGCGGCGGCGGGAAATCGGCCACGGGGCGCTGGCCGAGCGCGCCGTGCTGCCCGTCGTGCCCAGCCCTGAGGACTTCCCCTACGCGCTCCGCCTGGTGTCGGAGGTCCTCTCCTCCAATGGGTCGACCTCGATGGCTTCGGTATGCGCCTCCACCCTCTCCCTGATGGATGCGGGGGTGCCCATCCTGGAGCCGGTGGGGGGCATCGCCATGGGCCTCATCGCCTTGGACGGTGAGTTTGTCACCTTGACCGACATCCTCGGTGCGGAGGACGCCCTGGGAGACATGGACTTCAAAGTGGCCGGGACCTCCGAGGTGATCACCGCTCTGCAGCTCGACACCAAGGCGGAGGGCCTGTCGTCGGAGGTGGTAAGCCGGGCGCTGGAGCAGGCCAGGGAGGCGCGCCTCAAGGTGCTGGAGGCCATGCGAGAGGCCATCGAGAAGCCCCGAGAGGAGCTCAGCGCCTGGGCCCCCAGGATCGAGGCGGTGTCCATCCCTCGGGACAAGATCGGCGAGGTCATCGGCCCCAAGGGCAAGAACATCCGAAAGATCGAAGAGGAGACCGAGGCCCAGCTCGACATCGAGGACGACGGGACGATTCGTATCGGGGCCCCCGACTGGGATGCCCTCCGAGCCGCCAAGAAGATCGTGCTGGACATCGCCTTCCCTCCCGACGTGGAGATCGGCCAGGAGTACGACGGCGAGGTGGTCAACATCACCAAGTTCGGAGCCTTCGTCAGCCTGGTACCCGGCCGGGACGGCTTGCTGCATATCTCGAAGATCGGGGGCAGCCGGCGCATCGACAAGGTGGAGGACGTCCTCAGTCTGGGCGATAGCGTCAAGGTGGTGGTGCGCGACATCGACCAGCAGGGCAAGGTGAGCCTGGACATGGCCCAAGCCCCCGGCGAGGCGGAGGACCAGCAGCCGGAGGCCGGGGACGGTGAGCGGCCCGGGCAAGGGCGCCGGCCGCGCCGCGAGCGGGGAGGCAGCCCCGACCGGGGCGGCAAGCCCAAGCGCAAGCAAGTTTCCTTCGAGGAGGAGTTCCAGCGGGGCCTGTAGGGGCGTGACCATGCCCCTTTTGGGGGCCGATAGCTGATAGCTTGCCGTGCCCGAGCTGCCCGACATCGAGACCTACCTGCACGCACTGGCGCCGCGGGTGCTCCACCAGCCGCTCGAGCGCCTGCGCGTCGTCGGGCCTTCGCTGCTCGGCTCTTTCGATCCACCCATCGCCGAGGCGGAGGGCAAGCACGTGGAGGCGCTGCGGCGGCTCGGTAAGCGTATCGTGCTGGCTCTCGAGGACGAGCTCTACCTGGTCCTCCACCTCATGATCGCCGGACGCCTGCGGTGGCGTCCACCGGGAGCGAAGATACCGGCCAAGGTGGGGCTGGGTGCCCTCGACTTTCCCCCCGGGACCCTGCTCGTCACCGAGGCGGGGACCAAGAAGCGCGCCTCGCTCCACCTGATACGAGGTGCAGACAACCTGCATGCCCACCAGCCGGGGGGCCTGGAGGTACTGGGTGCCGGGCTGGCCGATTTCCGGGAGGAGCTGCTCAGGGAGAACCACACGCTCAAGCGGGCGCTCACCGACCCGAGGCTTTTCAGCGGGATCGGCAACGCCTACTCGGACGAGATCCTCCATCGGGCACGACTCTCCCCGGCACGGCTCACCGGCCGCCTTTCAGAGGAGGAGATCGAGTGCCTGTACGAGGCCACGCAGGAGACCCTCCAGGTGTGGCTGGAGCGGCTCCGAAGCGAGGTGGGGGATGGCTTCCCGGAGAAGGTAACGGCCTTTCATCCGAAGATGGCCGTGCATGGGCGTTTCGGGAAGCCCTGCCCCCGGTGCGGCAGCCCGGTGCAGCGGATCGTTTACGCCGACAACGAGACGAACTACTGCGCCCGATGCCAGACGGGGGGGAAGCTGCTGGCCGACCGAGCCCTTTCCCGCTTGCTGAAGGGAGACTGGCCCAGGGAGCTGTAGCAGCCCCCTTGACATATCGAACACACGTTCGATACTCTCTTCCTCCCGTTCTCCCTCGAGGGGGGAGGGTCGGGGGTCTTTCGAGGAAGGAGGGCAGAAGGGGTGGGCCTGGCTCGACCACCGGGAGAGGTGCCGCTTCGGCTCGAGCCGGGAAGGGTAATCGGCATGCTGGGCAACCCAGGCTCGGGCCTCACCCGCTTGGGGCTGCTCCTTCTGGCGCCACCGGCTCGAGAGGGCCCGGTGGTTTACCTGGACGTGCGGGGCTGGCTCTGCCCGCTGGCCGCCTGGGAGTGTGGGATCGCTCCCGAGCGGCTGGTGGTGGTGCGCTGCCTCGACCGGCGTCGCTGGCCGCAGGTGGCTGCCGCCATCTTCGAAGGAGTACGGGCGGTCTATGCCGAGATCCCCGCCGGGGTGGAAGGGGCGGCACTTCGCCGGCTGGCCGCCCTGGCCCGGGCCAGGAGGACCTCGGTGGTGCTGCGTCCCCTCGGGGGGGAGCTGCCCAGTGGAGTGGCGTACCTGCAGGTACGTGCCGAGGCGGTGAGTTGGGGAGGGCCCGAGGCCGGCCACCACCGGTTGCAGCAGCGGCGGCTGATGCTGCAGCTCTCGGGCAAAGGGGCGGGAGGCCTGGAGCAGATCGTCGAAGTGGAGGACGATGGGGCGGATCTTGTGCGTGTGGTTCCCCGAATGGTCCCTACGACGGCCGGACGCGCCGCAGGTTGAGCCGTGCCAGGCGGTGGACGAAGACCGTCGGGTGGTGGCGGTCAACCGGCCGGCGCGAGCGGCGGGTATCCGCCCAGGCATGCCTCGGCGGGAAGCCGAGGTGCTCTGCCCCGACGTGGTGACGCTCCGGGCCGATCGGGCCCGCCAGGCGGCGGACTTCGAACCGGTGGTGGTGGCCGTCGAAGCGCTGGTGCCCCTGGTGGAGGTGGACGAGCCCGGCCTGCTGTTCGCACCGGTAGACGGCGCGGTCCGGTATCACGGGGGAGAGGAGGCGTTGGTGCGGCGGGTGTGGCAAGCCGTCACGGCGGTGGGTGGTCCCGATGGCCGGATAGGCCTGGCAACCGGCCCGTTCCTGGCCCGCTGGGCGGCCACCTCTGCCGAGACGGTCCGCATCGTGAGCGACGACGCCGGCTTCCTGGCCTCGCTCGACGTGGAGACGCTGGGCCGAGAGGAGTTGGTGGACACCTTTCGCTGGCTGGGGATCACCACCCTCGGCCAGCTGGCCCGGCTCCCGCGTGGGGCGGTGGCCTCCCGGTTCGGAGAGGAGGGGTTGCGGGCCCACCGACTGGCCTGTGGAGAGGACCGCCGGCTCTCTCCTCGAGACCTGCCCCCCGACCTGGGGGTGGAACAGCGCTTCGAGGAGCCCCTCGAGACCATCGAGCAGGTGGGGTTCGCTGCCCGGGCACTGGCCCATAGGCTCATTGAGGCCCTGCCTGGGGTGGCACCCTATCGGGTGGAGGTGGTGGCTCAGGCCGCCGACGGATCGGAGCGGGCCAGGGTGTGGAGAAGCCCCGACCCGATCGATGAGGTGGCGCTGGGAGAGCGCATCTGGTGGCAGCTTCGGGCCTGGGTGGAAGCGGGAGGCATCCCGGGAGGACTGTCTCGCCTGCGACTGGTTCCCGCCGACCTTTCCGATGAAGGCCGCCAGCTTGCCCTGGGAGAGGACCCGGCCGGCGAAGGTACCGCCCGACGTGCACTGGCCAGGGTGCAGGCTCTGGTCGGTCCCGACGGCGTCCTGCAAGCCCGGCCTCAGGGAGGCCGGGACCCCAAGGAGCGGGTTCGCTGGCATCGGTGGGGAGAGGCGCCACCTGCACCGGAGCGGGAGCCATCCGCGCCCTGGCCGGGCCGTCTGCCCGATCCTGCTCCCAGCTTGGTCCCCCCCGAGCCCCAATCCCTGGACGTGGAGTGGGACGGCGGGCTGCCCACCCGGGTGCGGTTGAGAAGCCGCTGGGTGCAGGTGCTCAGCTGGAGCGGGCCGTGGCGGCATACGGGGCGATGGTGGGATGGGGAAGGGCCGGCCGACCGGTACCAGCTCGTCACCTCGGCGGGAGCATTCCTCTGTGAGGTCCGGGGCTCTCGAACCTACCTCATGGGGGTGTACGACTGAGCTGCTGCAGGCTTCGGTAGCCGTCCGCCACGATCTCCTGGACTTGGTGGCGCAGGCGGGCGGCGTCTCCCGCGTGCAGCTCGCTGGTGGGGATGGGCTCGAAGAAGCGCACACGGGCATGTCCGCCCCGCAAGCGCCAGTCTCCCGGTTGCCAGGCCTCCCGAGTGCCGTGGATGACGCAGGGAACCACCGGAACTCCCGCCCGAATGGCCAGGAAGAAGGCCCCCTTCTTGAATTTCTGCAGCCGACCGTCACGGGAGCGAGTTCCCTCTGCATAGATCACCAGTGAACGACCGGCAGCGATCGCCTGGTCGACTTGACGGTTGATGGTCGAATGGCCTCCAGGCCCGGCCTGCCGATCGGTCCTCACGATTCCGATGGCCCGCAGTGCCGGCCCGAACACCGGGATCTCGAAGAGCTCCTTTTTCGCCAGGAAGCGCACCGGCAACGGCACCGCCACGAAGTGCAGCATCGGGTCGAGGTTGGAGATGTGGTTGGACACGATGATGTACGCCCCCTGCGGATCGAAGTGATCCCGGCCCTCCACCTGGTAGCTGAGCCTGGTCGAGGCGAGGACGGACCTGGCCCAAGTCCGGGCCATCCACTCTATGGCGCGGGAGGTGGGGTTGCGTCGGGCGGTCAGGTAGGCGAGCGGGGCGAGGACGACGGTGGCTACGACGAGCACCGCCAACCCCAGGCCGGTGCGGGCCGCATCGCCAAGCAGGGTCATGCGAAGAGGCTAGTTAGCCTCTCCGGGATGGAGAGCAGCTCCCGCTCGAGGTGGCC
>JALYHC010000139.1 GCA_030776765.1 Actinomycetota bacterium
ATTTGGAGGCGTGCAGACCCGCTACCTCATCATCGCCTCGCTGGTGACCGCCTTCGTGATCCTCAGCGCAGGCGTCTGGTGGTTCCTCACGGTCCTGTGAGCTTTCTGCCTCCCCCGCTTGCGCGGCCGGGGGGTCCGGGGGGTGGGCGGCCCGCCCCCGGTGACTCCACCTCCTTTGACCGCCGACCACCCCCTGAAGAAGAAGGGCCGGGGGATCTTCTCCCTCCCTCGCTTCCGGGGTGTGGCCGGCCTGGCCGCCGCCGATGAGCTCTTCAGGACCGGCATCGGGCCGCTGCAAGCTGCTCGCGCAGTCCGATAGCGTGTGCTCGTGCTCGCCCTGCCCGACCCCGACCTGCGCGCCCTGGCCATCGGCGAGACCATCGTGGCCTTCGTCCCTCGAGCGAGCGTCAGCGCGGGTGACGAGGTAGAGCTCACGTCCTCTGGTCCGGGACAGGCCGACCACCTCAAGCCCGCCTACCGGCGCTGGGCCCAGGCCGGGCCTCCGGAGGGCCGTTGGAGGGCAGAGGTGCAGGAGGTCCACCCGGCCAGCGCCCTGGACCCCCAGGCGGGCAGCGCCCGCCACACCCTCGACGAAGCCGCCGTCCCGGCCGGCGACCTGCTGGTGCTGCGCGTCCACGGCCCGGAAGGCCCGGCCCTCTCCGACACCGCCTTCGCCGCTCGCCTGCGTTCTCTGGGCCAAGCCCTGGGTTGAGCGGCTTCGACCTCCTCGCTTCAGACGGCGAGCGCCTGGAGGCACGCTGGGACGCTCCCGCCCGCCCAAAGCGCGCGGTGGTGCTGTGCCACCCGCATCCCCAGCATGGGGGAACCATGCACGCCCCCCTGCTTCGCTGGGTGACCAAGGTGCTCGGCGAGCAGAAAGCTGCGGTGCTGCGCTTCAACTTCAGGGGTGTGGGGACCTCGACCGGCCGCTGGGGAGGCGGGGAGGCCGAGCTGTCCGACGTGGCGGCGGCGGTGGAGGCGGCTCGAGCAGCCTACCCCAACCTGTCGCTCGGGCTGGCCGGCTGGTCCTTCGGCGCCGCCACCGCACTGCGGTGGATGGCCCACACGAAAGAGGCCCTCCCATACGCCGGCATCGCCCCGGCGAGCTCGCAGCTCACCTCGGATCTCCCCCACCAGCTGCCGCCCGCCCGGCGCCGCTTCATCCTCGGCGACCGGGACCAGTTCATCTCGGTCGAGAACTTGCGCCCCTATGCCGAGTCCGTGGGTGCCGAGCTGGTGGTGGTGCCGGGCAGCGACCACTTCTTCTATCACCGTGAGCGGAAGGTGGGCGAGCTGGTGGCAGAGGTGCTGGCTCAGGGCCCCGAGTAGGTAGGTACCAGTCCACGGACGATCGGGCGGTTGACCCTTCCTGCAAGGGCTCGTCTTCAGAAGAGCGAGGGCCTCGCGGGGTCGAGTGGTAAGCTGATACCATGAAAACTACCATTGATGCGGCCGGCCGCCTCGTCATACCCAAAGCGATTCGGGAACGCCTCGGGCTGAGAGGGGGCGAGCAGGTCGAGGTTTCCGAGCGAGATGGCCGAATCGAAGTCGAGCCCACTCAATCCGACGTCAGGCTCCGGCGCCGAGGCGACTTCCTGGTCGCGGAGCCGACGACGGAGCTACCGCCATTGACCGACGAGATCGTGCGGGAGACCCTGGAACGGGTACGACGATGATCGCCGTCGACACCAGCGTGCTGGTGGCTGCCTTCGCCACCTGGCATGGTGGGCACGAACAATCCATTCGAGCCTTGACCCGGGGCGTGCATCTCGTGGCCCACGCCGCCCTCGAGACCTATTCGGTGCTGACCCGGATGCCCCCACCTCACCGGGTCCGGCCAGACGCTGCTCAGAGGTTCCTGAAAGCGGCATCCTCTCTTGATTGGCTGATTCTCGACCAGCCCTCTCACGTCCGGCTGATCGAGTCCGTGGCCAGGGACGCGATAACCGGCGGAGCGGTTTACGACGCTCTGGTAGGCACCACTTCCGCCGCGGCGGGTGCCACGCTGCTTACGCGCGACACCAGGGCCGTCGGCACGTACCAACGGCTGGGTATTGGTTACGAAGTCATCGAGTGAGGTTGGCAGCGACGATCGGAACGTGTGAGGTGGTCTTGTCTGGCGGTTGCGCTCTGCGTGCTCGCCGATGCCGGAGCAGGGCAATGGATGGTCGTTGGCATCGAGGGCGGCGAGGCCCCATCCACTCCCACCTTCCAGCCCTTGGGGCTGCGATGCCGTTCATGTCACTCGGTCCCCTTGTGCTTGTGTCCACTCCGAGGGAGATCGATGAAGAAACTCATCGGGAGCCTCGAGGACTGCAGGCCTCCGACGAGCTTTAGGCAATAGCCGTGCGTGGCGCGCCTGTGC
>JALYHC010000140.1 GCA_030776765.1 Actinomycetota bacterium
CCCCTACGATGCAACCCCGACCGAAATGTGTTACGGAGTGGGAATGCACATCGCGTATCCGGCAAGGCTTTCCACCTCGCCCCTCTGTCCGTCCTGCCGAACCTGGGCCCGCAGCTCGACCAGGTGCTCGCCTGGGTCCACAGGCAGAAAAGCAATGGCGCCGATGCTGTAGTTGGAGTGTTCGCCGCCGTTCTGGATCTGTCCACTGAACTCCGGCCCAACTGCCACTCCGTTCACGAACCACTGGACGTCCAAAACGGCCTTGGTACCTCCGTCGTCCCAGTCCAGGGTGCCATTCAGCAGCAGCATGCAGCTGGTAGGAGCGTGGAGAGCCTTGCTGGCGTTCGCCAGCGGCGTGAAATCGCGACTGGTGATCGGCTCCAGGCTCTGATCCCCCGAGTTGTCAGCCTCGAAAGCCACCATGACGGTGGCCAGTTCGGTGGCACTGAGCCCATTTACTGCATCGGCGTTACTGGCATGGGCCACCGGCTCGCCCTTCAGGACGAACTCCGACGAGTCCCGGCCGTCCAACCTTTCGGAGTCGACCGCCTTGCCGCTCGCAGAGAGGAACTCGCTCGAGTCCTTGCCGTCCAGCCTGTCCGAGTCCACCGCCTTGGTGCCGCTCAGCGGCAGGTCGCTGGTGGTGAGGAACTCGGTGGCGTCCTTGCCGTCCAGCTTGTCGGCGTTCACCACCGGCTGCTTGTCGGGGGAAAGCGCCCCTAGCCGGTTCAGAAAGGAGGCCATCTGCCCCCGGGTGACGAAGTCGTCCGGGCAGTAACGGCTCCCATCGGCGGTGCAGCCCAGGGTCACGCCGGCGTCACGCAAAGCGGTGGCGTCTTCGTGGTAGTAGGCGTCCGCCGGCACGTCGGCGAAGCTGTGATAGGCCCACACCGACCCAGGCCCGGCCACCAGCCCCAGGGCGGCCGCCACCACGGCGAACCGCAGCCAGCGCCTCTTGACGCGAATGGTGATCGTACGATCCACAGGTCTCCCTTCCCCCTACCGGCCGATCGGCCGCCAGGTTGCCCAATATCGCCCTAACCCGCTGAGAGATGGGGAAGAGTCAGCCAGATCGCTGGAAGGCCCGCCCCCTTCACTCAAGGTGGCACTATCGCGCATAACGTCAACTTTGTCAACGTGGAGTGACTAAACGCACGCAATGCGTGGCGGAGCTTGCCCCGAGTAGTTAGACGGCGCCGTAGGCCAGCATGGCCTCGGCCACCTTGACGAAGCCGGCCAGGTTGGCGCCCTTCACGTAATTGACGTAGCCGTCCCCGGCGGCGCCGTGCTCCATGCACCGGTCGTGGATGCTCTTCATGATCTCCTGCAAACGCCGGTCCACTTCCTCTCGTGGCCAGGAGATGCGCAAGGCGTTCTGGCTCTGCTCCAGCCCGGACACCGCCACCCCACCGGCGTTGGCGGCCTTGGCCGGCCCGTACAGAACCCGGGCATCGAGGAGGGCATGCACGCCCTCAAGGGTGATGGGCATGTTGGCCCCCTCCACCACCGCCATCAGCCCGTTGCCGAGCAGCTCCTTGGCGTCGGTGCCGTCGATCTCGTTCTGGGTGGCACAGGGAAAGGCAAGCTCGCACTCCACCCCCCAGGGGCGCTTGCCCGGGTAGTAGGCACAGCCGAAGCGCTCGGCGTACTCGCCGACCCGGCCCCGGCGCACCTCCTTCAGCTCCCTCAGCCAGGCCAGCTTCTCGCCGTGGATGCCGTCGGGGTCGTGAATGAAGCCGTCCGAGTCCGAGGTGGTCACCACCTTGGCACCGAGCTGCACCAGCTTCTCGATGGTGTATAAGGCAACGTTCCCCGAACCGGACACCACCGCCACCTTGCCCTCCACGCTCTCGCCCCGAGTGGCCAGCATGTTCTGCATGAAGTACACGCAGCCGTAGCCGGTGGCCTCCATCCTGACCAGGCTCCCGCCGAAGGAGAGCCCCTTGCCGGTGAGGATGCCGGTGAAGCGGTTGGAGAGCCGCTTGTACTGGCCGAACATGTAGCTGATCTCGCGAGCGCCCACTCCGATGTCCCCCGCCGGGACGTCGATGTCCTCCCCGATATGACGGTGCAGCTCGATCATCAGAGACTGACAGAAGCGCATCACCTCGTGATCGCTCTTGCCTTTCGGATTGAAGTTGGAGCCCCCCTTGGCGCCCCCCATGGGAAGGGTGGTGAGGCTGTTCTTGAAGACCTGCTCGAAGCCGAGGAACTTGAGCACACTCAGCGTGACCGAGGGGTGGAAGCGTAGGCCCCCCTTGTAGGGGCCGATGGCATTGTTGAACTGCACCCTCCAGGCGCGGTTCGCTCGTATGGCGCCCTGATCGTCCTCCCAGGTGACGCGGAAGATGACGATGCGGTCCGGCTCTGTCATTCGCTCGAGGATCTGTGCCTTCTTGTACTCGGGGTGCTCGAGGATGAAGGGCATCAAGGACTCGGCCACCTCCTGCACGGCTTGGTGGAACTCCGGCTCGCCCGGGTTGCGCTTGACGAGCCCGCCCATGAACTTCGCCACTTCCCGGCGCGCCTCTTCGTGCAAGTCGGCTGCCATCTCTCTCGTCCTCCTCCTGTGGCCTCAGTTGCTATATGCGAGCGATTGGGCCTCTGCCCAGCGGGCGGCCGCCACCACGTAGTGCTCGGTCGCCTCCTCGAGGTCGCCCCGCTCCAGTGCTTCCAGGCTTGCCCACACATCGGCGGCAGATTCGTCCACCGCCAGGTCGCCCCGCTGGAACAGTGCGGCCACGCCGCCGTAGTCGAGCTCCACCAGGGCCTCGGAGGGAAAGCCGCTCAACCACTCCGCCAGGTCCTCGACCTGCTCGACGATCTCATCCTCGAACCCGGCCTGCCCCAGGACGTCGATGGCGCGGGCGAGTCGCTCGGAAGCCCGGCGACGGCTGGTCCGGTAGCGGATGCTCGGTCCCACCGAAGCATCTCGGATCTCACGCTCTTCTGGCGAGAAGGCGGTGAACCAGCGTAGGGGCACGTGCCACGGGGCAGTCAGGATGTGGGAGCGAGCTCGAGGCTGTTGTCGGTGCAACCGATTCAACTCATCGGCGGCGCGGCGCACCACGGACTCCGGCAACACCATGCTCCCTGGGTAGGCGTTGTGGAAGGCCAGCACCCCTTCGAGCATGCGCAGCCTGGGATGCCGAGGACACAAGAAGCGGCGCCCCGACCACTCGGTGGCGAGGGCATCGTCGCTGAGCGGCTCGCTCAACAGCCCGTAGTCGCCTGCCCGCATAGGCGCATCCTGTCCTTGAGCAGAGCGGGCCCGGCCCTCCCAGCGGCGGCGCTCGTCCTCGCCCAAGGCGTCGGCCGGAAGGTAGACACGCAGGTAGGCGGCCCGAGTCACCAGAGCATCGTACCGAGCTGCAGGACTGCCAGCCTGGACGCCCGGGCCAGAAATCGGGCCGCCGGACTAGGATGTCCGGCAGGTACCCACAAAGGAGTTGCCGAGGCATGGGGGTATTCGCGGAGGTAGCCGCAAGCGGTCATGAGCAGATCGTCCACGGCTACGACCCGGTATCCGGCCTCAGGGCGATCATCGCCATACACTCCACCGCTCTGGGTCCCGCTCTCGGCGGGACCCGTTTTTTTAACTACCAGTCGGAGGCCGACGCCCTCACCGACGTGCTGCGACTCTCCCAGGGCATGACCTTCAAGGCGGCCGCCGCCGGGCTCGACCTGGGGGGCGGGAAGGCGGTGATCATCGGAGACCCGAGGGCCCTTAAGTCGGAGCGCCTCTGGCGTGCCTACGGGCGGCTGGTGGATTCGCTGCACGGCCGCTACATCACCGCAGAGGACGTAGGCACCGACCACTACGACATGGAGCTGATCCGGCGCGAAACACCCTGGGTAACCGGCATCCCCAAGGCTGAAGGAGGATCCGGGGACCCCTCGCCCGCCACCGCCCGGGGCCTGCTGGCCGCCCTGCAGGCCGTCTCGCAGCACTTGTGGGGGACCGACGACCTCAGCACTCGCAAGGTGGCCGTGCAGGGAGTGGGGAAGGTGGGTTACTACTTCGTGGAGGACCTCGTGCAAGCCGGATGCGAGGTACTGGTGGGGGACGTCTACGAACCGGCCGTGGAACGGGTGGTGGAAGACTTCGGAGTCAAGGCGGTGCCCCCCGACGAGATCCTCTCCGTCGCCTGTGACGTAGTCTCCCCCTGTGCCATGGGGGCGGTGCTCGACTCCGAGTCAATCCCCCGCTTGCAGTGCCCGGTGGTGCTGGGCTCGGCCAACAACCAGCTAGGCGGCGATACCCACGCCGAAGCTCTCGCCAAGCAGGGCATCCTCTACGCCCCCGACTTCGTGGTGAATGCCGGTGGCCTCATCAACGTCTCCGAGGAGCTGCGGGGCTACTCGGTGGAGCGAGCGGCCCGCAACATCGACAAGATCTACCACAACCTGTTGAGCGTGCTGGAGGCGGCTGATGAGCGGGGTGTCACTCCTCACCAGGCCGCGGTCACCCTGGCCGAAGAGCGGATCGGCCAGATCGGGAGCCTGCGCCTGCGCCGCCGCAACGGGAAGGACCGCAACTGAGAGGAGCACCGTGACGACACAACTCGAGGTGAAGGGGGACCACCGCGAGCTGCGCATCGCCGACGAGAAGCTGCTGGAGATCTATCGGACGATGCTGCTGGCCCGACGGCTGGACGACCGGATGTGGGCACTCAACCGGCAGGGTCGGGCGCCCTTCGTGGTCTCCTCGTCCGGGCACGAAGCTTGCCAGGTGGCGAGCGCCTTCGCCATGGACCGCTCGACGGATTGGGCGCTGCCCTACTACCGCGACGTGGGCATGGTGCTGGCGTGGGGAATGAGCCCTCGAGACCTGCTGCTGGGCGTCTTCTCCCGACGGGACGACCCATCCAGCGGAGGCCACCAGATGCCCAACCACTGGTCGTCCGCTAAGGACCGCATCTTCACCCACTCCTCCCCAATCGGCACCCAGTTCCCGCACGCAGTGGGCATCGCCTATGCCCTTCGCCAGCAGGGCGACCCGGGAGTGGTGCTGGTGGCCGGGGGCGAAGCCGCCACCTCCGAGGGGGACTGGCACGAGGCGATGAACTTCGCCGGCATCCACCGCCTCCCCGTCATCTTCTTCATCGAGAACAACGAGTACGCCATCTCAGTCCCGACCACCGAGCAGGTGGCGGGAGAGATTGCCGCCCGCGCCGCCGGCTACGACATGGAGGGCGTGGCGATCGACGGCAATGACGCCCTCACGGTGTTCGCCGCCACCAAGCAGGCCGCCGATCGGGCCCGCAACGGCCAGGGCGCCACCCTCATCGAGGCCAGGACCTACCGCTACTACGCCCACACCTCCGACGACGACGATCGCCTCTACCGCAGCCGAGAGGAGGTGGAGGGCTGGCGCAAGCGCGACCCGCTCATCAGCCTCAGGCAGTACCTGGTAGAGGCACGGCTGCTCAGCGGCGACGACGAGCAGCAGATGGAGGAGGAGGTGACCTCCCAGCTGGCGCGGGCCGTCGAGGAAGCCGAGGCGGCCCCTCAGCCCACCGACCCGATGGCCCACGTCTACGCCCGGCCCATCGAGCCGCAGGAGCCGGTGACCGAGGTGGAGGACATCGGCCAGGGCGAGCAGGTCAACATGGTCACGGCCGTCAACCGGGTGCTCCACGAGGTGATGGAGGCTCACCCTCATACCCTGGTCTTCGGTGAGGATGTCGCCGATCCGAAGGGGGGCGTGTTCAAGGCCACCCAGGGCCTGACCGACGAGTACGGCCGGGACCGGTGCTTCAACACGCCGCTGGCGGAGTCCCTCATCGCCGGGCTGGCCGTGGGCATGGCGGCCGGCGGAGCCAGCCCCATCGCCGAGATGCAGTTTGCCGACTTCAGCCACCCGGCCTTCGACCAGATCGTCTCCGAAGCGGCCCGCATCCACTACCGGTCTGGGGGCCAGTGGAGCTGCGCGATGGTGATCCGGGCTCCCTATGGAGGGGGCATCCACGGCGCCCTCTACCACAGCCAGTCGATCGAGGCGTTCTACGCTCACGTCCCCGGCCTCAAGGTGGTGATTCCTTCTACCCCCGCCGACGTCAAGGGCCTGATGTGGACCGCCATCGAGGACCCCGACCCGGTGCTCTTCCTCGAGCCCAAGAAGCTCTACCGCTTGGCCAAGGGGCCCTACCCGCCAGGCGACCACCGGGTGCCGCTGGGCCGGGCGGCTCTCCGCCGCCTGGGAGAGGACCTCTCCATCATCGCCTACGGCACCATGGCCTTCTATGCCCAGCAGGCCGCCGAGCAACTGGCCGAACAGGGGATCTCGGCGGAGGTGATCGACCTGCGCTCTATCAAGCCGCTCGACTGGCCCACCATCGAGGCCTCCCTCGAGAAGACCGCCAAGGCGCTCATCGTCCATGAGGACAACGAGTTCGGAGGCTTTGGAGCCGAGGTGGCCGCCCAGATCGCCGAGAAGGCCTTCCAGTTGCTCGACGGGCCGGTGCGGCGCTACGCCACCCCCGACGTACCCTGCTTCCCCTTCAACAGCGCCCTGGAAGCGATGGTGATGCCCAACGTAGAGGGAATCGTGGAGAGAGCCGCCCAGTTGGCGGCCTACTGACGGACCTCAGGTAATAGTGGCGCGTAGCGGTACAGCCAAGCCCTAGGTTCGCTGGCTCCTTCCACTTATCCTCGCCAAATGGAGATCGCCATCCGGCCTGCCCGGGCGGAGGACAAGGAAGCCGTCGCCGTGTTCACCCACCACACCTTCCCTTGGGGCGACTATGTGACGGGCGTCTTCGACGACTGGCTGCGCGACCCCAAAGGCCGGGTGATGGTGGCCTGCGACCCCGCCGACCGGGCGGTCGGCATGGCGCGGGTGACCCTTCTGTCACCACGGGAAGCGTGGGCGCAAGGCGCCCGGATCCACCCCGGGTTCCGCCGGCAGGGGATCGGGAAGCGGCTCAATGACGCTCTGTGCGCCTGGGCGGCGCAGAGGGGGGCCCGAGTGATGCGCCTGGCAGTGGAGGAGTGGAACCAGCCGGCTCGGGGCCAGGTGGCACAGCTCGCCTACCGCCCGGTGTCCCAATGGGTGTTCGCCGCCGGTGCTCTCGCTGACGCCTCTCCCGTTGCAGGCGGAGACGGGGGGCAACGAGTCCCGGGGCCGGAGCGCCTCGAGCCGGCTACCTCGTCTGAGGCCGAACCGGCGTACTTCGCCTGGGCGCGAAGCGGGCTGGCTCGGGCAGCGCGGGAGCTGTTCCCTCTCGGCTGGTCGTGGCGGAGCCTCACCCTGCAAGATGTGGCCGCCGCCGCCCGGGCTGGTGGGCTTTGGGCCGCCCGCTGTGGCTGGGCGATTTCCGAGCCCAGTCGGGAAGCCCTTCGGGTCTCATGGGTGAGCACGGCCCCGGAAGATGCTGCTGCCATGACCCGCGCTCTCGTCGATCGAGGCATCGATATGGGAGCCGAACGAGTCGAGGTCATGGCGCCCGCCGTGAGCTGGTTGACCGAGCCGCTCCGCAGGGCCGCCCCGGACCTCCATCCCCTGGTCGTGTACGCCAAGCCCATCGGCTGAGCCGGTGTGTAGCGTGGCATCGTGCTCGCCGCCCTCAACCCGCCCGCCCGCTACCTGTTGGGCCCGGGCCCTTCTCCCGTCGAGCCGTCCGTCCTGGCCGCCATGGGCAAGCCGCTGCTCGGCTACGACGATCCCCAGTTCCTGCGCATCGTGGACGACGTGGGGCAGGGCCTCCGCCTTGCCTTTCGCACCTCCAACCCCCTGACCCTGGCCTTGCCCGGAGCTACCCCGGCCGGCATGGACGCCGCTCTCACCAACCTCGTCGAACCGGGTGACTCGGTGGTGGTGGGAATCAATGGGACCTCCGGCGAGCGCATGGCAGACCTCACTAGCCGGGTGGGCGGGCGGGTGACCAAGGTCACGGCCCCATGGGGCCAGGTGCTTCCTACCGACCAGCTGGCAGAAGTGGCTCAGCGGCGCCGTGCCAAGCTGGTGGCGCTGGCTCAAGCCGAAGACTCCACCGGGGTCCTCCAGCCGCTCGAGCAGCTGAGGGGCGCATTGGGCGAAGATCCGCTCTTGGTCGTCGACGCGGTCGCATCGCTGGGCGGCACTCGTCTGGAGGTGGACGCCTGGGGGATCGACGTCTGCTACTCGGCCACCGAGGCCTGCCTCAGCGTGCCGCCCGGGCTGGCCCCCATCACCTTCTCGCGCCGGGCGGAGGAACTCCTCGTCGGGAGGCTGGAGCCGGTGCAGAGCTGGTACCTCGACCTGGCCCGCTTTGGCGACACACGGGACGGCGGCCGGGCGGCGCTCCCCGTCTCCCTGATTTATGGATTGCACGAAGGTCTTCGATTGCTGGTGCGAGAGGGACTGGAAGCCCGCTGGAATCGCCACTTCGAGGCAGGCCGCTTCCTCCAGGAGTCACTCGAGGAGCTGGGCTTCCACATCCTCGCCCGCCCGGCGGATCGCCTTCCCCAAATCAGCGTGGCCCTCCTGCCCGACGGGGTCGGAGATGAGCTGCGCCAGGTCCTGTTGGACGACTTCGACATTGCAGTGGGCGCCGGACTCGGGGAGCTGGCCGGTCGAGCCTGGCGCATCGGGCTGCTGGGCTTCGGGGCTCGCCGGGAGCACGCCCTGCGCCTCCTACAGGCGCTTCGGGCGCTGCTTTCCGTTCCCGGCAGGCGAGCGCGTTAGGCCTGGGGAGGCAGCCAGCCCGGCAGTGGCCGCGCCTGCAACACCCCTCCAAGTACCATACGGCCAGGCCTGGAAAGGAAAGGGTCATGCCGGTGACCATCGAGCCGACCCCTAACCCCAACGCTCTCAAGTTCTCGGTGGGAAGGCCCGTGGAGGGGCCGAGGACTTTCGTGGCGGGTCAGGAGACGGACGATCCCCTGGCCAACGCCCTTCTCGCCCTGCCCAACGTCAGCAGCGTCTTTATGACCTCCGATTTCGTCACCCTCTCCAAGGTCCCCCAAGGTGATTGGCAGGAGATTGCCCCGCGGGCGCAACGGATCCTCGAGGAGCACTTCGGGGGCCCATAGAAGCCGGCCTACCCTGGCGGCTTGAAGCCACGGGTCACGTGCCAGGGCTCCCGCTCGACCAGCCCCCGGGTGGACGCCAGGCGAGGGAGAAGACGACGCAGCGTGCTCAGCACCATCTCCACCTGTGCCTCCGTCATCAGGTCGAAGCTGCGCCAGCCCCGCTCCCGCACAAACTCCCAATAGGCATCGGGATCGTCGAACTCTCCGAACTCCTGGTCCACGTCGTAGGCGTCCACGTCCTTGAAGCTAGCTCGCACCACCTCCACGCTCAGGTCGGCGCTGGCCACATGGCGGGCCATCTCCAGCGGCAGGACATCGGGGACCACGGTGTACTGCAGTCGCGAGGGGTAGCGATGCGTTGTGGAATCGATCATGGCGTTCACGTCGACGTCGGAGACCAGCACGCCACCACCCGGCTTGAGCACCCGATATGCCTCTCTGAGTGCCCGGGCGAGCATGGCCTGTTTGGGGACCGCGTGCCGCATGACCACCAGATCCAGGCTGTCGTTGGCAAGGCCGGTGGCCAAGGGGCCAACTTGGTCCAACCTGTCCCCCTGTCGCTCTCGTGCGAGCACGAGGTAGCCGGGCCGCTGATGGGCGACAGGGGGCGAGCCGGCACGCTGATAGCTCTCAGCGAGCAGCTCGGCGCCCTCGCCCATGACGAGGGTCGCCTCACCCCACTTCAGGCCGAGGTCTCGCAGAATGCCCACCCACCCGGCTGCATCCTGCCTGATGCTCCTCTCGGCCACGCCGCCGGATTGTAGGAGGAAGGTCTTCGCGGCCCTACCGGCCGTGGATCTTCGGGGGCTCGTACCTGTGCCTCACTCCCACCAGGGCGGGTAGGACAGAAGCCCATCCTCGTCCAGCCATAGCACCAGGGGCCAGCGGGTACCGGCGGGATCGGCCACCGTCACTACCACCCGCCAGCCTGTTCCGCTCGCCGACGACGACAGCACCTCCGGCGCCTCCCCCCACGCTGCCGCCTCCGCCCGGGCGGCGTCGAGCACCTGGGGTGGGGCCGGCTCCCCTCCCTCTGGCCAGACCTTTGTGTCGGGAGGGGTGGGAAGAACGGCCGGAGAGGGAAGGTCGACCACCGCCGCGCCTCCTTCGGCCCCCACCTCCACCACCACCGCCACCGCCTGCACCGGCAGGCGCCGCAAGCCCTCTTCGGCAGGGCCACCGAGCGACCGGTAGGCCACTGACACCCGAAACAGGCCCTCCCCAATCGGTTCTACCCGGTAGGCCTCCGTCCACTCGACATAGGAGATGCCGCCTTCGGGGTGGTCGTGTGGTAACTGGGGGAGAGTGGCCTGATCGGGCAGGGCGGCCCGCACCGGGGTGCTGCCGGATGGCTCGGCGTCGGCGGTGAAGTAGTCCTGCACGAACCATTCCGCCCGAAGGGCCGCCCACCGCTCCTCCGAGCCGCCGGGCGCGGCCATCAGGTCCGCCTCGCTGTACAGGGGGGCCGCCGTGGTGGCGACAGTGCTCGGCAGGCTCACCTCGCTCGGAGCAGTGGTGGCGCCCAGAGCCGGCACCGTGCTGACGCTGGAGATGGGCGCCGGGCCTGGTTGCCAGAGCGCCCGGGCGATCACCCCACCCGCCACGGCGGCAGCCACCGCCCCGGCCACCAGGTACAAAAGCCAGGAGCGCTCCGCGCTCGGCTGGCTCACCAGGTCCGACCAGGGAACGAACTCGAACTCCTCGTGTGACTGCTTGTCCATCAGGACTCCTCGGGCAGCGTCAACATCTGGCCGGGAAAGATCAGGTCCGGGTCGTCTCCGACCACTGAGCGATTGGCCGAGTAGACGACCCTCCAGTAACGGTCGACGTCTGCATCGGTAGGATCCGATCCGGAAGCTCGCAGGGCCCGACAGGCAATGGCCCACAGGGAATCGCCCGGACGCACCCGATAGACGGCATCCGGTCCTCCAGACTGTGGGGGCGGCTGGGGCCGTTCCGGCCCCTCACCGCTCGGCTCGGGCGGAGGGGGCGGTTCCCAGCGGATGGGAGGAGGGGGGAGCTGGGCTCCTGCCGGTAGGCCGCGTGTCAGGACAACCATCACCGACAGCCCGCCCGCCCATCTCCAAGACGGCAAACGGGTGGGCCGAAGTCCTCGCAGGGTGGCGGCCAGCGGGGGGAGCCCGAAAAAGGCGGCTGCTGCAGCTGCGAAGGCGGCGGCCGGTTCCATACCGCCAACCTATAACTACCGTTGGTTGACCTCAAGAGGGTTGGCCATCCCCCCGATAAGATGCCACCGTGCTCAGGGATGCCGTGGGGGTGGCGATACTGCAATCGGCACAGGCAGGCGAGGGAGGCAACCCGGCTCTGGCGACCGTGCTGGGTGCGGTGATCGGCGTGCTTGGTGCCATCTGGTACATCCGGCGCGACCAACGACGCAAGCGCCGGCTCGGCGACGACCGAGACGAAGGCTGAGGCGACCGGCGCCAAGGGTGCATGGCACTGGAAAATGAACCCGGCGACTACCCTCTTTGCCGGTGAGAGGAAACCCCGATCCCAAGCCTGGCCGATGGATGCTGCCGCTGGTGATCCTGGGCATGGTGGGGGTCACCTATGCGATCGTCAACAGCCTGACCCCGGCCCAAACCAGCCAGGCCGTCGCCACCAGCACCAGTACCACCCGTCCTCTGGCGGTGGCGCCCGAGGAAGTCACCACCACCACCCTCGACCCCGCCCTGGCCACCTATCTACAGGGACTGCAAGAGGCGGTGGCCGAGAGCCGGGCCATCCTGGCCGAGGCGGAGACCATCAACGGCCAATGGGACAACGACGAGGCCGACTTCAACACGACCCTCCAAGCCCTCCGCCAGCTTCGTGACCGCACGCAGGTCTTCGTCGACTCGGTAGCCACCCAGACCCCTCCGGCTGGGATGGAGGAGCTGGGCAACGCCCATGCCCAGGTCATCGCCGTCGCCGACCGCATCCTCGCCGATACCGAGGGGATGATCACCGGGCTGCAGGCGCCCGACACCGGGCAGCAACGGCAGGCGGCTTTGGAGAGCCTTCGGCAGGGGGTGGGAGAGTTCCAGTCGGCTGCCGAGGCGGCTCGGGCCACCGCTACGGGGCGAGCCCAGGCCTGAGGACCGCCTCGAACC
>JALYHC010000141.1 GCA_030776765.1 Actinomycetota bacterium
CGCATTCACCCCACCACCCGGTGACCCAGCCGCCCGACGGCTGCTCTCACCTCTTCCTCAGCGGCCGGCGGATGGACAGTCACCGTCACCTGACCTGTCTGGTGGTCGGCGACGGCCGACTCCACGCCTGTGAGAAGGTCACAACCTCACCGTACAACTTCAAGCTACTTGAATGTCAAGGGGTTCCGAGAGAATCGAGAACCAGGCTATCCGAGTAGCTTGAATCGGCAGGTGGCCCTAGGCGGGGGATGGCACGCCGGCATCCGCTGGGCGGATTGATCGGCCGCCCGATCCGCTATAGAGTGCCGGCGATGAGAGCAGCTTGCAGCAGCATGTGGTGGTGGCCGCCTCGGGTGGGGCGGCAGCGCGACATGGCCTGACGAGAGCACAGAGCGCTCCACTCGAGACCCTCCCACCGGAGGGTCTTTTGTTTGAGGAACGACCGTCGATCAGGAGGTGCACGGTGCCGCGAGAGGACGTGAGCAAGATGGTTCTCCCGGAGTCCGAGATCCCGGAGGCCTGGTACAACATCGTCCCCGACCTGCCCGAGCCGCCCCTGCCTCCCCTCCATCCGGGGACGATGCAGCCGGTGGGGGCGGAGGATCTCGCTCCCCTCTTCCCGGAGGCTCTCATCCGCCAAGAGGTTTCCACCGACCGCTGGATCGATATTCCCGGGCCCGTGATCGACGTGTACCGGCTATGGCGGCCCTCTCCCCTCTACCGCGCACGACGTCTGGAGAAGGCCCTCGGACTGGCTGGGAAGCAACGCATCTACTACAAGTGGGAGGGCGTCTCGCCCCCAGGGTCGCACAAACCCAACACCGCGGTGGCGCAGGCCTACTACAACCAGGAGGCGGGCCTCAGACGCCTGACGACGGAGACGGGAGCAGGACAGTGGGGCAGTGCGCTGGCCTTCGCCTGCCATCTGTTCGGGTTGGAGTGCCTGGTCTTCATGGTGAGGGTGTCCTACGAGCAGAAGCCCTATCGGCGGAGCATGATGGAGACTTGGGGGGCAACGGTGGTCCCTTCGCCCTCGCGGGAGACGGAGACAGGACGGAAGGTGCTCAAAGAGGACGGCCACTCCCCCGGTTCGATCGGCATCGCTATCTCAGAAGCGGTCGAGGTGGCCGCGCAGAGCCCCGACACCAACTACTCGCTCGGTTCGGTCCTCAACCACGTCTGCCTACACCAGACGGTCATCGGGCTGGAGGCCAAGCGGCAGATGCAGGCCTTCGAGGACGTTCCTGATGTGGTGGTCGGCTGTGTGGGTGGGGGATCGAACTTTGCCGGTCTCTCCTACCCCTTTGCAATGGACGCGTTGCAAGTGAACGCCGGCACACGCTTTCTGGCCGTCGAGCCTGCCGCGTGTCCGACCCTCACCCGGGGACGATATGCCTACGACTTCGGCGACACGGTGGGCACCACGCCCCTTCTCCCCATGTTCACCCTGGGGCACACCTTCGTACCGCCGCCCGTGCACGCCGGAGGGCTTCGCTACCACGGGGATGCCCCCACCCTCTCGTCGCTGGTCCAGGCCGGGCTCTATGAGGCGAGGGCTTACGGGCAACGAGCCGTGTTCGAGGCGGCCGTCGAGTTCGCCAGGGCGGAGGGCTTCATCCCCGGGCCCGAGCCTGCCCATGCCATCAGGGCAGCCATCGACGAGGCGCGGGCGGCGCGGGAGGCCGACCAGGAGCAGGTCATCCTCCTCAACCTGTCCGGCCACGGGCACTTCGACATGGGGGCCTACGACGCCTACTTGGCCGGCGGCCTGGAGGACTACTCGCTCTCGGACCGAGTGCTGGACGCCTCGCTCGCCGGTCTTCCTTCTCAGCCGGCTGGGGTTTGATCCCTCGGGCTGGGGCTGGCGACGCCTCGGCATAGAGGCGTCGGCTCCGCACGCCCTGTGATGGGAACCGGCCCCGAGGCCATCTCGTCAACGCCCACATGGCGGCCCCGGCCCTGGTGGATACGCCGATCTTGGTGTAGATGTGCTGGACGTGGTGGTCCGCCGGCTTGGGGAGATGAAGAGCGGCCTGCCTACCTCGCGGGTCGAGAGCCCCCGAACGATGAGGCCACGTGAGTCGGGCCACCACCAAGGGAGGCGGGGTTCCTTCCGTCGTGGAGGTGAGGGGATTTGAACCCCTGGCTTCTTCCGTGCGAGGGAAGCGCTCTGCCGGACTGAGCTACACCCCCAGTGGCTCCCCGGCAATTGTACTCAGCAACGGTTCCGATTCAGCCCAGCGAGCGAAGACGCAGGCCGGGGGCCGATCGGAATCGTCCAAGTTTCCGACTGACGAGACCGAGGCCGTGCTCTACCGCCGTAGCGGCGATCAGAGCGTCGGTCATCTTGATCCCGGTCTGGCGACGGATGCGTCGGCCCGCTCGGCGACGGCCCGATCCACCACGACCTTCCGAAAAGAGGCCAGCAAGGTTCCCACCAAGTCCGAGGCGGTGGTACCGGCCAACAGCTCCGCTCTGAGATGACCGAGCAATCGAGCCGGTGCCGGCCAGACTCGAGCTGCGACGCTCCCCGTGGTCGATGAAGACGTCGGTGTCGAGAGACCCTCCCCCAACCCCCTCGTGCAAGCGGGAGGGGGAGCTGGAGAGAGACTACTCCCCCACG
>JALYHC010000142.1 GCA_030776765.1 Actinomycetota bacterium
GTCCCAAGTGCCGGGGAAGTCTAATCGATTGCAAGCCCTG
Source organism: Actinomycetota bacterium (assembly GCA_030776765.1). Lineage (GTDB taxonomy): Bacteria > Actinomycetota > Acidimicrobiia > Spongiisociales > JALYHC01 > JALYHC01. The sequence goes on from JALYHC010000142.1 coordinate 41, forward strand.
CGAAGCCTCAATCGTCGGACCTCGGGGGTTCTGCTTCACCCACGATCCGGCGCGCGCCGAGGAACGGAGTGAGGCCCGTCGGCGCGGGGGCGAGCCAGTGCCAAGGTGTGGTTCGCATGAAGCGCCTGGCTCCCCCGGCCCTCACGAGCGGCTGGAGCGCGCCCTGGCCGAGAGGCATGATGGAACCTTGATCGCGATGCGGGCGACGGAGATGGCCTCGGTGGCCGGTGCGATGGCGACGGTGCTCCAGATCGGGGAGCTCAAGGCCCGGCTGCGGGCGATCTGAGGACCGGGATCGCTTCCGACAGCTGCTCCGAGGCGCTCAGCCCTCGGCTGAGGCTGCGGGGAAGCCGGCGGCCCAGTAACCAGGCGGTGAGGAGCGCCAGCGGGTAGACAAGGAACGGAGCCTGCCAGCCGAAAAGATCGGTGAGCGCCCCGATGAGCAGGCCGGCCGAGGCTCCCAGCCCGGCGAGGATGTCCGGGATAGCGGGAGAGATGAGAGGGTTGGCGACGATCCCCGTCAAGGTGATCGAGAAGATCAACCAGGGGGCCGGGGGATGCGGGTGGCCGGACCGGGCGTCGGGGTGGGCGGACATGGGGGCGCCACCCTACAAGGGCCGCCGGATCCCTCTCAGGCTCCCGTGCCCTTGTGCGGGAACGCACCGGCGAGGCGGCGAGACAGCCTGCAGACCGGCGACGACTACCGGGTGATCAGTGCTCAGGTCCCGAGCACTCGCACGCCAAATGGCTCGCCCTTGCCCTTCAACTGCACTGTGCGCCTGGGCAGGTCCAAAGCGTTCATCCGGGCGGCGGTGAAAGTCTCCTCGCTGATGAGAACCTCTCCCGATCCCGCCAGGGAGACCAGCCGGGCGGCCGTGTTGACCGTGTCGCCCAAGGCGGTCACATCGTTGACCGTCCCCTCCGTGCCCTGGACGGTGCCCACGTAGGCGAGTCCCGTGTGGACTCCGATGCCCGCCGGCAACCACGGTCCCTCGGGTTTCCCGTACCCGAGCGCACTCAGCAGCTCCTGGGCGGCGCGCACCGCCTTGTCTGCATGGTCGGGTCCGGCATAGCCCGGGATATAGAGGCCGATCACCTCGTCGCCCACCAGCTTGTCGATGAAAGCGTCCGTGCGCACCAGGGTGCCGGTCGCCACCGAGTAGAAACGGTTCATCAGCTGGCCGAATTGGGCGGCCGTCATGGTCTTAGCCAGCGCGCTCGAGCCTCGGACGTCGGCGAAGACCATTGACAGCTCGATTTCCGCTCCCCCCGGTCTCACCTGAAACGCCCGCATGCACCAGTTGCAGAAGCGGGGGTTCTTTTCATAAGGACGCCTTCCCACGACCCTCATCACCTGGGCCCCGAGACCGCTCAGCGGGACGTGACAGCTCTTGCACCGTTCCTTGCCGGGAAGCAGGCGGTTGAGGCGACGCAGCTGGCGCAGACCCCGCACCTCGCCCTGTAGGACCTTCCGCCAGTACTCGTCTGACCCGCGCTGAGAGGGGATCGGCATTCGAGCTGCACGCCGGTCCGGCATGATCACGAACCTACACCTCGGTTCGGCCGGGGCGGCGATAGCCGTGGTAGGCATACCAGCCAGCGAGGAGGGCCGGAATGGCGGCGGAGATCGTCGTAAAGGCGCCCATCCACGTTCGGTTCATCAGGTTTCCGAAGGAGATGACCAAGGTGAAGGCCACCGCCACAAGCGCCACCAGCAAAGCCAGCAGATAGCCGCTCCGCCTGCCCTCCCAGACGAAAAACACGGCCAGCCCGGTCAACGGCAGGAGCAGGGGACGGTAGAACTGGTTGATGATCGGCACCGCCAGTCCACTCATCAGAGGTGCCAGCGGTTCCCAGGGTTCCCAGGGAGCATCGAAGACCGGACTGACCGCCAGCCACAACAGCGCAAAAACCAGCATGATGCTGAAGCTGATGGTGCCCTTGGCCTCGGTGGTCAACTGCATGGGCTCCTCCTCCACGGATCAGCGCGTCGAACAGGTGCGCGCTCTCTCCGTCAGCGGCGAATAGCACGGCGGCATGACACTACGCACCGGCCAGCACGGCTGCTCCGCCAGGCTGATCAGTGCCGTCTGAACTCCAAGCGGAGGCTCAGACCCGGTCCTCCAGCTCCGGGACCCCTCTTGGACGGCTCCGCATCATCTGCAAGCTGCCTGGAAGCCCCGCCCGTACCTTGACCTGGAAACGAACATCAGAAGCGCCCCGATCGGCCGAGAGCTGAACCAAGCCCTCGCCTTCCTCTTCACCGACTTGAAGGGCTCCACCCGCCTCTGGGAGGAGCACCCCGAGGCGATGCGGGCGGCCCTGTCTCGCCACGACGCCCTGATGCGGGAGGCGGTGGAGGAGGCCGGGGGAAAGGTCTTCAAGACCACCGGCGATGGTCTCTTGGCCGCCTTCCCCCATCCGCCCGAGGCGGCGACGGCCGCCTTGGCGGCGCAGCGGACCCTGGCCGGAGAGCCCTGGGGGGCCACCGGTCCCCTGCGGGTGCGGATGGCTGCCCTGTTCGTGGAACGATCCTCTTTCTCCCTTCGGATCAGATCCCTCTCAGAGCCGCGGGCGATGGGGCGACAGCGAGGCAGATGCCCGGTCAGTGACCAGGCTCGTTAGCCAGGGCGTAAGCGACGATCTCCTCCAGGCTCATGGCCTGTCCCTCGGCGAGGAGCTCTTCCGCGCGCTGGCTGGCGAGACGCGTGTAGGAGGCCTCCAGCTCGGGGATCTCGTAGCTGAGCTTCTCGACCAGAGCTGCTCCGCTCATCTCTCGGAGCCGGGCAGCGGCTCCGACGAGACGGACTGCCCGCTCCGGCTGGCCCTTCTCGATGGCGTGGGCGATGAAGTAGTGGAGGTGGAACAGGATGCCGGTGACGTCGCTGAGCCTCCCGAAGATCCGGAGGCCCTCCTCGAGTAGCGGGCGGGCCGTCTCCGATCGTCCATCTCGCATCTCCGCCGAGCCGATCATGAAGAGGGTCCACCCCAGGTGGAAGGGATCGTCCAACCCTCGGAGGCTCTCGAGGCACTCCTCGAAGAGTGACCGGGCCCGTTCCCAGTCCTCGGCCATCCAGGCAACGCTCCCCATCCCGTAGAGCGCCTTGGCGATCCCTGCCTGGTCGCCGATTTCCCGCCAGATGTGGAGGCTCCTCCTGAGCAGCAGTCCGGCCTCGTCCGGATGGGAATCATCTCCGAACAGCAGTGGGTATGCCAGGTTGTAGAGGGCATTGGCCTCCCCCTCCCGGTCCCCGAGCTCCCGCGTGCGCTCCAGGCTCTCCCGGTAGCGTCGGGCCGCCTCCTCCATGTTCCCCTGCCAGTAGGCCACCCCTCCGGCCGCCTCTAGGGCCAGGGCCCGGTGGCTGGGATCGCCTCCCCCGAGGGCCAAGACCTCGGCCAGCCGCCCGGCGGCCTCTTCCAGGTGCCCCCGGATCTGCCAGAAGCGCCACAGGGCGGCCCCCAGCCGGAGGGCTAGGTCGGTATCTCCCTCCTCCACCGCCCACTCCAGGGCGCCCCGAAGGTTGTTGTGGTCCCGTTCCAGCCGATCCAGCCAGGCCGCCTGGCTCCAGGACGGGACGTGGCGCGCTGCCTCTTCGGCGCGGACCAGGTAGGCGTGGGCGTGGCGGCGGGCGATCTCGGGTGCCTGCTCGGACTCGGCGAGGCGCTCGGAGGCGAACTCCCTGATCGTCTCGAGCATGGCGAAGCGGGGCTCACCGGCTGCTTCCTGCTGGCGGAGGAGGCTCTGGTCGACCAGGGTCCCCAGGCCCTCGAGGAGATCGGCCCCCAGCTCGCCTGAAGGCCCGCACACCGCTTCCAGCTGGGCCAGGGCCACCTCGCCCCGGAATACGGACAGGCGGGCGAAGAGCCGCCGGGCCGGGAGATCGAGCAGGTCGTAGGACCATCCGATGGCGTCCCGGAGGGTCTGCTGGCGACCGGGCAGGTCCCGGGGGCCACCGGTGAGGAGGCCGAGGCGGTCCCCCAGCCGGGCGGCGATCGCTTCGGGGGTGAGGAGCTTGATGCGGGCCGCGGCCAGCTCGATGGCGAGCGGCAGCCCATCCAGACGAGCGGTGATCTGGGCCACCGCCGGGGCGTTTTGGGCGGTGAGGCGGAAGTCGGCCCGGGCGGCAGAGGCTCGTTCCACGAACAGGGCCACCGCCTCGGAGCCGGCCAGGGTCTCGGGGGGGTCGGCGGGAGCGGGGACATCCAGGGGGTCGACCGGGAGCTCCTGCTCCCCGGAGATCCGCAGGGGGGCCCGAGAGGTGGCCAGCACCCGCAACCTGGGGGCGGACCGGAGCAGCTCGGCCACCTGCGGACCGACCCCCACCACCTGCTCGAAGTTGTCGAGGACCAGCAGCACCTCTCGGTCGGCCAGGTACTGGTGGAGATGCTCCAGGGGAGAGCCGGAGGCCTGGGTGAGCCCCAGGGTGGTGGCGATGGCCGAGGGGACCAGGTCCGGGTGGGTGACCGGGGCCAGCGGGACGAAGAACACCCCGTGGGGGAACCGATCGGCCACCTCGGCCGCCACCTGCAGGGCGAGCCGGGTCTTGCCGGTCCCCCCCGGGCCGGTGAGGGTGAGCATTCGGGTGCCCTCCAGCAGCCGGATGGCCTTCGCCAGCTCGTCCTTCCGGCCGATGAAGCTGGTGAGCTGGACGGGGAGGTTGTGGGGGGCGACCTCCAGGGTCCGGAGGGGAGGGAACTCCGAGGGGAGTCCAGGGATGATCAGCTGGGAGAGGCGCTCGGGGCGGGTGAGGTCCTTGAGCCGGTGCTCTCCCAGATCCCGCAAACCCACTCCCTCGGGGAGGGCGCCCTCCACGAGCCCCCGGGCGGCCCCCGAGACCAGCACCTGGCCGCCCCAGGCGGCTGACGCCACCCGGGCCGCCCGATGGACGTCGAGCCCCACGTAGCCGTCCCCTCCCAGGACCCCATCCCCGGTGTGCAGCCCCATTCGCACTGGCACCCGGGCCCCCTGGGGCCAGGGGTGGGAGCCCAGGGCCTGCTGGGCGGCCACCGCGGCCGCCACCGCCTGGGGCGCTCCGGTGAACACCGCGAAGACTGCGTCTCCCTCGGTCGAGAGCGGGATCCCGCCATGGTTCTCTATGGCCTCCCGGAGGAGCCGTCGGTGGTCCTCGAGGAGCGGTCGGTAGGCCTTCCCGAGCTCCTCCAGGAGGCGGGTGGAGCCCTCGATGTCGGTGAACAGGAACGTGACGGTTCCGGTGGGGAGGTCGGCCATGCAGGCTCCCGTCGGCTGCGAGGCAACCTACCCGATAGACAGGCATCTGCATCTTGTGTCGCCGCGCTGGTGCGTGCGGTGACCGCAGGCTTCGCTCGACGTTTCGGTCAAACAGGACAGACGTCACCCAGATACGCCCGTCGGCAGGTCGCTCTTCCTTCGCGTCCACACCGCGTCCACAAGAGACCCGGAGACGCTAGGAGTTACAGGGAACGGCTCGGAGGCGAAATCCCTTACGCCGCAAGGCTTTCCGGGCGTTTCCCCTGCAAGCCGGATTCGCCCGAAGAGGACTCAGGGCGGCTCTCGGTAGGCGAGGACGCCGTAGCCCATCGCGAACTCCTGGACCACGGCGCAAAACCCGCTCGTGAGGAAGATCCAACCGATCGCGTTCGCCGGGCGCCTGGAGGCCACGATCGCGCCGACCGTGGCGAAGGTCACCGCCCAGGACGGCAGCGAACCCTGGAAAGCCGAACGCATCATCGGGGAAGGCGAAGCCGACGACGACGACAACGGCCGCAGCGACCGCCGCGATCACGGCGATCACCGTCCAGAGGGACCAGGCCAGCCGAACGGCGGCTCGCCCAGTCACCGGCGATCCTTGCGGATCCAGATTGGGCCTCGCCCGAGTCCATAGTTGCCCGCGGTCGCCTCTCCGCCTCCATGCCCCGCACTCTCCCGAGCCACCCGTTACGGTGTCGCTACGGGCGACAGGCGCACGCGTTCCCTGGACCCACCAGTCCTTAAGGGCTGTCCGAAGGCAGCTGGTCGAGAACTCCTGGTCTCGTTGTGCGTTTTTTTGCTTAAAGTGACGGTTGGGTTGGGCGCCCGAGCTGCTGCTGGAGGGTCTTGACGTCGGCACCCTGCCGGGGGCACTTCGATCATTGATCCTCCTCTCGATAGCCCGTGACCTCGTAGACGTTATGCTCGTCTCGCAGCCCGGGCAGAGGCAGACGAAGGGTTCGCCCGATCTCTACCCGGTCTCCCAGCCGCCTGAACACCGCTTCCGACACCAAGAACCTGGTGCCTGCATGCTTGTTGGCCGTTTCCAGGCGACTGGCGATGTTGACCGTATCGCCGATGACGCTGAACTGCTGACGCTGCCCGGGAGCCCCGACTGTGCCGATGACTGCCGCACCGTGGTGAGCGCCGAGGTTGGCTTCCAGGCCCCACCCGTAAAGCTCACGCAAGTGGGCGTTGAGCCCCTCGACTGCCTGGAGCATCCCCAGGCCAGCCCGTACGGCTCGGAGAGGTCCCTGCTCGGAATCCTCGCTCTCGAACAGAGCCATCAGGCCGTCCCCCATGTAAGAGACGATGGCTCCCTCGTGACGGCGTATCACACGGCCCACCTCGTAGAAGTAGCGGTTAAGGACATGAATGACGTCGTAGGGAAGGAGTGCCTCGGCCAAGGAGGAGAAGCGGCGAAGATCGGCGAAGAGCACCGTCACCTCCCGTTCCCGACCGACCGAGCCGGCCGCCGCCCCGCCTTCCAGGTCGGTCAGCTCCACATCGGCAGGATCCAAGACCAAGCGGCGCAGCCGAACATCGCCGGCGACTACCGTCTGGCAGGCCAGGCGAATTTCTTGGCTGAAGCGAAGCCGCTCGGCGATGGCCGTCTCGGCGGTGTTCGGAGGCGGGCAGTGCTGCAGACCCTCAAGGATCAGCACCCGGCAGGTCGAGCAGCGGGCGTTTCCCCCGCACAGATGCGTGTGCGAGAGGCCGGCCCGGAGCGACGCCTCAAGGATGCTCTCCCCGGGCTCCGTAACGACCTCCACCTCGTCGGGGAGGAAGTAGATGCGGGGCATGCGCTCGCGCCGGGATCGTACCAGTGGGGCCGTGGATAAGCCGGCGAGCGATGTCGGCGAGGGATAGGCTCAATCGCCTGGAGGCGGAGGAACGTTCCGCATGCCTGTCCGCCGTACCTACTCGATCGGGTGAGCCCTCCTCTGACCTCGGGGAGGACTACTTCCTCGAGTGCCACTCGAATGAGGCCTACCAGTTTCGCTTGGTCTGGCAGCTGGAGAGGATGGGCTTTACGTGTTCCGTTCATTCGGCCTCGTACGCTCGCCTTAGCTCGGCGATGACGAGTTTCTTCATCCCGAGCATCGCCTCCATTGCGCGCTGGCCCTTCTCCTGGTCGGGGTCGTTGAGCATCTTCTCCAGCTCTGTCGGGACCACCTGCCAGGAGAGGCCGTAGCGGTCCTTGAGCCAGCCACAGGGCCCTTCCTCTCCGCCGTCCGACGCTAGCCGCTCCCAGAAGTAGTCGACCTCCTCCTGGCTCTCGCAGTTCACCAGCAGCGAGACGGCCTCGGTGAACGGGAACTCCGGTCCACCGTTGATGGCGGTGAACCGCTGGCCCTCGAG
>JALYHC010000143.1 GCA_030776765.1 Actinomycetota bacterium
CCCTCTCAGTGGCGTTCGCCAACAGTGTGAGGCCTGTGATGGAGTCGAGGAACGGCACGTCGGGCGGGATTGAGAAGCCCTCCGGCTTCGGATACGGCAGGACAACGTGTTCGCCGGTCCACAACGATTCGAAGCCCGCAGCCTCCGCTGCCCGAGCAACCCGCACGGCGGCTGTCGGGTCAGCGCAGGTTCCGTAGTTCATCGCGAACAGGCCCAGCTCCATAGACAGAAGATACCGATAGGCGTAAGCGCCCCGCTGCAAGACCCGGAGACCCAGGACCGCTCGGTGGCCCTAGTCGCCCACCCGTTCAAGTCGGACTGTCGAGCTCGGTGTGCTGCTGATAACCAGTAGGCCTGCTTCCCTGTCGCTACGACCTGGGAGCCTTCTGGCCATACCTCTGTCTGGCCGCCTCGCCGGACGTACCGACCATGGCTCCGATCGAAGCCCATGAGTGTCCATCAGCCCGCGCCTTCTCGACCGCCTCTGTGACGCGTTGCTCCGCTTCGGCTCGAGCTAGGAACGCCTTCCTGACTTCGCGGAGAGCGGTGGCGTCTCGAACCGCGTCGGGGTCGGGCTCGTGGCTCTCGAACCGGGCCGCCAGCTTCTCGGCCTGGTTGATGATCTCTTCAATGGTTCGCGGCATGACTCACCTCCGGTACTTGGGTCTGGCTCGCATCGCATGGACCACGACGGGACCCTCCACCGATTCGACGACACCGATCTCGTAGAGGTTGCCGGCGTGGTCAGGTCCGATGAGCATCGTGAAGCCTTCGTCGAGGTCTTCGACGAGGATCGGATTGTTGAAGGCATGGAGGATGGTCTCATCACTCACCCCGTGCTTGCGGGCACTGTCGAGGATTAGTGGCTGTCTCACAAGTTACCTTGGAATGGCACTTAGTGCAAGGTACTTGCGAGCCGGTGAGCTTCGTCACTGGTTTCATCCGGTCAGCCTTAACAGCGGCGCCTCGTGCTCCACGGCGTGGAGGTGTCGAACCGAGTCGCGCCATGGTCCGGTGTGGTGGACTGCCGGGTCACTCAGATCGACGTCGGGTCCCGACTCAGTCGCGCTCTGGCGTACGCGGCGGCGGCGGCATTCCAAGCCTTCGGGTCAGCTGCTTTGGCCTTTGGTCCGAGCATCTCAAGGAGGTCTTCGGGCGGGCTGGTCCGGTAGAGCAAGGTTCGGGCGGCAACGCGGCCATCAAGCTCCCGGCTTACTGGCCCGTACTCCTCGATCAGGTCCGGGTTGTCGGCCACAGACGGGGACTTTTACATCTGCCAAGGACATGATGCCCAGTCGTGCTATCGCGAACACTCACGCGGCCCATGTGCAGTGATACGCGGGAACTCCCCGGGACAGAATCGCTAACTCTTCCAGATTCTTTCCAGATTCTTGACGCGGGATAAACGCGGGATGAGATAATCGAGGTGGTGGGCCTGAGGCCTGACGGCAAGCCTCTGACCAGCACCTTTGGGGTCGGGACGGCCGGATTTGAACCGGCGACCTCAGCGTCCCGAACGCTGCGCGCTAACCAAACTGCGCCACGTCCCGAGAGACCTCATGCTACCCGCCCCTCGTCCATCGCCTCCTGCAGTTGATGACTGGTGAAGGGCTTGGTGAGCCAGGAGGCCGCTCCCGCCCGCTGAGCGAGGAAGGCATCGGCCTGGCGGTCCAGCAAGATCACTACCCGGACCGGTTGCGCCCCTCGCATGAGTACCGCATCGCGGATCGCTCTCGTGGTGGCCATGCCCCCCATCGTGCCGATCTGGGAATCGATCAGGACCACGTCCGGGCGCTCGTCGAGCACCAGGTCCGGCACCCGGAACGGGTCCGCCTCTTCGAGGAGGGTGGTCGAGGGTTGGGTCAAGGCCGCCCTTACCTGGTTGCGAACCCAGGGTTCGTCGGTCACCAGCAGGACCTTGGGCATCTACGGACTGTAGTGGGCGGGAGGTCCGGTGGAGCTTGAGAAGTCATGCCGATGGCGCACGCCCGCCGCCTGGACACCGGCACGCCTCATCGGGCTCGGGGGACGCCGCCGGGTGCCACCCCAGCCTTCCTAGCATGGGCCGGTGAGCAAGGTGGCGCTTGGCTTTCTCGCCCTGATCCTCTCCTCGCCACTCTCCGGTTCCGTCCAAGGCCGTGGAGCCGTTGATGTGGCCGATCTCAGCGGCCCCATCGACACGACCGCCATGGACTTCTTGCGACGGACGATCGAGGAGGCGGCAAGGGACGGATCGCAGGCAGTGGTGGTGCAGTTGGACTCACCGGCCGCCCTCACGAATGATGTCGCCTCCCTCCTGGAGCTGGTGGAGGAGCCTCCCATCCCCGTCGTCGTCTGGGTGGGCCCGGCCCCCGCGGTGGCATACGGGGGAGCCGCCCAGCTCCTGGCCGCTGCCCAGGTCTCGACCGCGGCACCGGGAACCCGAGTGGGATACCTGCTCCCCACCGTCGCCGGCCAGCGCCAGGAGGATCGCCCGGGCGAACGCTTCCCGCCAATTCCCGAGGCGGCCGTGGAGGGGGTGATCGCCGTGGAAGGGCCAGTGCCGGGGTTGGTCGACGAGGCGATTCCCACCCTGGGCCAGGTCATCCTCGCCCTTGATGGACGGGAGGTGGTACTCGACGGGGAGGCACGAGTCCTTCACACGGTAGAGGAGGTGGAAGACGGGCGCCTGCGCCCGGCGGTGCCGGTACGGTTCCACAAGCCCGGCCTGGCGGCCCGACTGCTCCGCCTGGCCCTTCGGCCGGAGGCGGCCTTCTTCTTCCTGGTTGCCGGGCTCAGCGTGGCGATCTTCGAGTTCTACGCGTTGGGCCCGGGCGTGGCGGCCGGCCTGGCGCTCTCGTCCTTGTTGTTGGCGGCCTACGGACTGGCGGTGCTGCCGCTCAACTGGTGGTCGGTGGCGGCGGCCCTCGCCGCCATGGTGCTGCTGGCCTCCGACTTCCAGCGCGGCCGGATGGGCGTGGGAAGCGGCCTGGCGCTGGCGGCTCTCTTGCTGGCGGGCCTCAGCTTCACCGACGCGGGGCCACAGATGGTGGCGGCTTGGTGGGCGGTCGTCCTGACGGTGCTGTTGGTGGCCGCTTTCTTCATGGTGGGCATGCCGGCAGTGGTGCGCGCCCGGTTCTCCACCCCGACCATTGGACGGGACCATCTGGTGGGACGGGGCGGAAAGGCCCTCTCGGATCTGGCCCCCGAGGGCGTGGTGGAGGTGGGGGAGGGACGCTGGCAAGCTGTCTCGCATCGCCAGGCCGGCATCCGCCTGGGGGACCGAGTGGTGGTGTCCGGGGTGCGCGGGCTGGTCTTGAGAGTGGACCCGGCATCGAGACAGAGCGACGGGTGAGGAGCGGTAGCCGGTCTACCAGCATTTTCCTGGCCTCGTCGGAGAGGCGCTGTTAACTTTCAGTGCCGGCCGCTCACTTGGAGGAGGAACCTTGGTGGTGTCGCTGAACGAGTCGTGGCAGCTTCGGGCTCTCTGCCGGGGCAACCACTCTCACCTGTTCTTTCCCCCCAGCAACTTCGAGCGCAAGGAGGAGCGGGAGCGAAGGGAAGCACGTGCCAAGGCCATCTGCAGCGTCTGTCCGGTTCAGGTCGAGTGTCTCGAGTACGCTCTGCAGATCCGAGAGCCGTACGGCATCTGGGGAGGGCTTACCGAGATGGAGCGCCGTCAGTTGATCGCCGAGCGGGCCCAGGTCTCCTGACCCTCCGCAGGTCGCCTTCTCTCACTGTCAGTCCGGCGACGTCCAGCCACTCCAAGATGGGGACCGCGTACTTCCGGGTGATGCCGAGCTGGTCTCGGAAGTCGGCCACGGTGAACGCGGGAGGAAGAAGCTGCAGCCGGGCGGCCAGGTCGTCGAGCTGCTCGGGAAGGTAGACCAGCTCGTCGCTCACCCGCACCAAGCGTCCTTCCCGCAGCAGGGCGTGGAAGAGCTCCGGTTCGAGGCCCAGCTGGCTGGGCCGGGGAACCGCCAGCCCGTTGTCCAGCAGGCGACGGCGCGCCTCCTCCCAAGAGGCCTCCTGCTCCGGGCCGAAGGAGCGGTCGAAGCCGATGGCGGCCACCGCCGAGCCGACATCGCGGACGTCGCTCCAAGCACCGAGCAGGGCGTTGAGGGCCCCGACCGGGATCCGCAAGCGGCTCGCCAGGCTGGCCTTGGGCATCCCGGGACGAAGCGGGTTGTCCCGGTGGTACTCCTCAGTCAAAAGGAGGGCCCGCTCGCCCAACTGGTCGACCAGCTCGGAAGAGAGTACCGTGTCGGCCACCGTCAGCCCCTTGCTCGGGCGACCTCCACCACTGTGCGCCGCCAGCTCGGCGAGCGACGCCTGTCCCCGTAGCCGAAGCAGCACTTCCGCCCGCCCCTCGGGGTCGGCACCAAGTGCCTGTTGGAGGAGGGGGAGGGAGGCAATTGCGTCTCGCTTCTGGCCGGAAGGGGCGGGGTCGAGCACCCGGCCTCCCCCCACCACTGCCCGGCGGCCCACCTCTCTCAGGATGAAGCGGTCGCCCATGGTGACGGGAAGGGGCTGGGAAAGCTGGACCAGCGCCGGGCCGGCCCCAGCCAGCCGGGGCCCTTGCAGCAGCCGCAGCCGGGCCGGCCAGGCGCCGCTGCCGAGGTGCAGGTGAAAGGCACCGCGCTCGGAGAGGGGTTCCTCGAGGTAGCGGGCGGTGCGGACCTCGACCAGGAGGAGGTCACTCGTCCTCCAGTGATCGGGGCGGCCCAACATGGCACCGCGCACCACCTCGGCTCGCTCCAGGCCTACCAGGTTGGCCGCCACCCGGTTGCCCGGCTCCACCCGCCGGTGCTCCCGCTCGTGGCTCTGCAAGCCCCGGATGCGGACGGGGAGCTCGCCGGGCCAGACCACCATCTGCTCACCGACCTCCAGCGCCCCGTCCAGGAGCGTCCCGGTCACCACCGTGCCGGCGCCGCTGATGGTGAAGGAGCGGTCCACCCAGAGGCGGGGGCGGCCCATCTCTGGAGGGGCGGGCGCCGCGGCCAAGGCCCCGGCCAAGGCAAGACGAAGCTCCTCCAACCCACGGCCGGTGGGCGCCGAGACCGGAACGATGGGGGAGCCTTCCAGGGAGGTGCCTGCCAACCGATCCTCGACCTCGGCCGCAGCCAGCTCCAGCAGCTCACCATCCACCCGGTCGGCCTTGGCCAGGGCCACCACGCCCCGGGGAACCTGCAGTAGGTCGAGGACCGCCAAGTGCTCTTCCGACTGGGGCTTCCAGCCTTCGTCGGCGGCCACCACCAGCAGGGCCACGTCCACCGCCTCGATGCCCGCCAGCATGTTCTTGATGAAGCGCTCGTGTCCGGGTACGTCCACGAAGGCCACCTCCGTGTCCTCGGAGACGGAGGTCCAGGCGAAGCCGAGGTCGATGGTGAGGCCCCGGCGCTTCTCCTCCTCCCACCGGTCGGGATCCCGGCCGGTGAGGGCTTGCACCAAGGTCGACTTGCCGTGATCGACGTGCCCGGCGGTGCCTACGATCGGCATGCGTCTCGAAGGGACCGGGAGAGGTGGGCGTCGTCGTGCGGGTCGACCGCTCGCAGGTCGAGAAGCAAGGCGCCCTCCATCCTGCGGGCCAGCACGGGTGGCTCGGCGGCCAGGAGCCTTCGCCAGGCCCGGTCCACGTTCACCGACCGGTCCGCCTCCAGCACGGGGGAGGGGACAACGGCACCGGGGACGGAGCCCGCCCCGGCCACCGAACCGCCACGGCGCACCTCGCCCGGCACGCCGGAGTCGGCCAGCACGCTCTTGCACCGGACCTCCAGCTCCTCATAGGACAGAGAGGCCATCCGCCAGAAGGGGACATCGGCCCCCCGACCGCGGCCATACAGCTCCAGGGTGGCGACCAGCGCCGCCAGCGTGGGGCCGTCGCAGCGCACCGCTCGGGCGACCGGATGGCCGGCGAGCACTGCGACCAGCTCCCGGCGGCCCACCGCCACCCCTGCCTGCGGGCCACCCAGCAGCTTGTCCCCCGAGAAGAGCACCAGGTCGGCGCCGGCGGCGATCAGCTGGCGCGCCCCCGGCTCGCCGGCCAGCCAGGCAGGGGGAGCGCCGGGCAGCCAGGGGACCTGGGCGTCGAGGAGCCCGCTTCCGGCGTCGACCACCAGCGGCAAGCCGGTGCGGTGGGCCAGGCCGGCCAGCTCGTCGGAGCCGACCGCCTCTGAGAACCCGGTGATGCGGTAATTGGAAGGGTGGATCTTGAGGAGGAGCGCCGTCTCCGGGGAGAGGGCCTGCTGGTAGTCCGGTAAGCGGGTGCGGTTGGTGGTGCCCACTTCCACCAGGCGGGCACCGCTGGCGGCCATCAGCTCCGGGAGCCGGAAGGACCCGCCGATCTCGATCAGCTCGCCGCGCGACACCGGGACCGACCTGCCGGCCGCCAGGGCGGTGAGCGCCAGGAACAGGGCGGCGGCGTTGTTGTTCACCACCAGCGCGTCCTCTGCCCCGGTCAGTGAGACCAGCAGCCGGCGAAGATAGGCGCCCCGGCCTCCCCTCTCACCCTCGACCAGGTCGAACTCCAGGTTTCCGTAAGAGGTGGCCGCCGAGCGGGCCGCTTGGGCGGCTTGGTCGGCCAGCGGTGCCCGCCCCAGGTTGGTGTGCAGGAGGACACCGGTGGCATTCACCAGGCGGGTCGGGCGCTTCCGCCTGAGACGCTCGAGCTCTTCTTCGGCCAGGAGCCGGACGTTGACCGTCTGCCCTTCCCTGAGGCGCCGGCGGGCTTGGTCGACGGCGTGGCGGGCCACCTCGATCAGCATCGGGCCGGGGAGGTCGTCGGTGAGGGAGCGGGCCAGGGCATCGACCGAGGGAAGTCGGCGGACCGACATGGAACAAGGTTAGTTGCCTCGGTAGAGTCGCCCGGTGGGCTTCCTGGCAGCGGCGCTGGTGGCCGTCACGGTGGCGGAGATCGTGGTCCTCGTCCTGGTCGAGGCCCGCATCGGGCTGCTCGCCACCCTGCTGCTGATCCTGGCCACCGCTGTGCTGGGTGCCTACTTGTTGACCCGCCAGGGCCTGGGGGTGGCGAAGGCCTTCCGGGCCGATCTGCAGCGTGGCGTGTTCCCCGGGCGCCGGGTTGCGGAGGGCGCCCTGATCCTGGTGGGAGGAGCCTTCCTGGCCACCCCCGGCTTGCTCACCGACTCGCTGGGGCTGCTGCTCATGGTCCCGGCGGTGCGGGAGGGCATTCGACGATGGGCGGCGGGCTACTTTCGCCGCAGGTTCCTGGTCCGGTGATCCGCCCCGCCGCCACACTGTGTGTGCTCCGTCCTGGGGAGGCGGGCCTCGAGGTCCTGATGGTGCGGCGTGCCACGGGCTCGGCCTTCGTAGGGGGCGCCCACGTGTTTCCGGGAGGGGCGGTGGAGGACGTTGACCGCGGCTCGCTGGCGGCCCGGGCGGTGCGAGGGGCTCCCTCCCAGACTATGCGACCTTGGATGGCGGCTGCCCTGAGGGAGACGGCCGAGGAGGCGGGGGTGTGGATCACCGATCCCGGCTTGGACGAGACGAGCGCCGGCCGGCTGGTCGGGGTCCGAGGGGCCGAGCTGTATCTCGGCCTGCTGGAGACGGGGAGGGTGTTCGACGCCGCTTCGGTGGCCTACCTGTCCAACTGGGTGACGCCTGACGGGCCGCCCCGCCGGTTCGACACCCGTTTCTTCGTGGCCTCGGTCCCCGGCGGCACATCCGCCGCGCCGGACGCCGAGGAGATCACCGACGCCCACTGGGTGCGCCCGGCGGAGGCCCTCGAGCGGTGGAAGAGCGACGAGTGGGACCTGATCGTCCCCACCCTCAAGCACCTCGAGCTGCTCTCCCGCTTCTCCTTCCCCGACCAGGTGATGGCCTACGCCCGTCGCCAGCCGGCGGTGCCTCGGGTGGAGCCCCGCCTGGTACGGGACGAGGAGGGAGCCTGGCGGGTGGTGCTTCCGGGTGAGCCGGGGTATGCGGCCGGCAACGTGCCGGCGACTTCTGAGGGGAGGAGCTCGTGAACGTCTCCACCCTTTTGGCTCCCAACCCCGGCCTCTACACCGGTCCGGGAACCAACACCTACGTGCTGGAGTCGGAAGGCGAAGCCCTGATCATCGATCCCGGCCCCCTCCATGACGATCATCGCCTCGCCATCCAGCAGGCGGTTGCCGGGCTGCAGCCGGTGGGTGTGGCCGTCACCCACACCCATCCCGATCACGCCCCCCTCGCCAACCCCCTGGCCGAGCACCTGGGCGTCCCGGCCCTCGGCTTCGCGCCCGGCCCCGGCTTCGAGCCGGAGCGGCGCCTGCAAGACGCAGCCATCATGCCCTTTGGGAGCCGCATCGCCAAAGCCATGCACACTCCCGGGCACAGCCCCGACCATCTGTGCTATCAGGTCGAGGACCTGCTCTTCAGCGGTGACCACGTGGTGGGAGGCTCGACGGTGTTTGTGGACGACATGGAGGCCTACCTGACATCGCTGCAGCGCCTGCTGGAGTTGCCCCTGCGGCGCCTGTA
Organism: Actinomycetota bacterium; assembly: GCA_030776765.1. Classification (GTDB taxonomy): domain Bacteria; phylum Actinomycetota; class Acidimicrobiia; order Spongiisociales; family JALYHC01; genus JALYHC01. The sequence goes on from JALYHC010000143.1 coordinate 8,458, forward strand.
CCCGGGCCACGGGCCGCAGGTAGATCGTCCCCGAGAGGTGGTCTCCCATTACCTCGAGCATCGGCGGCAGCGCGAGGGCCAGATCCTCGAGGCGCTGGCCGCAGGAGCGGCCACCGTGGGAGAGGTGGTGGAGGAAGTGTACCGGGACGTGGAGCCGGCGCTCCACCCGCTGGCGGCGCGCTCGGTGGCCGCCCACCTGCGGAAGCTGGCCGCCGAGGAGCGGGCCCACATCGACGAGAAGGGCTCCGAGAGCCTGTGGCGGGCCCCTGTGGCGGCGAGCAGCGAGAGTTTCGGGAAGGGCGGGCCGAGGGCATGAGGGGCCTCTTGGCCGCCGCTGCCGGCTTCCTGCTCCTGGCCGCCCCCGCCGCCGCCCAGGTGACCCCCGAGGATCTGGCCCAGGCGGAAGCCGAGCTGCGGCAAGCCCAACACGAGCTCGACGCCATGGCCTCCCGCTACGAGGAGGCGGTTGCCGCCGAGGCGCGGCTGTCCGCCGACCTGGGGAGGCTGCAGGAAATGGCCACCCTGATGGAGACGGAGCTGGAGCACGTCAGGGACCTGCTGCGCCAGCGCGTGGCCGAGATGTACATCGAGGGAGGGTCGCCGGACGTCTCCCTGCTGCTGGATGCCGACTCCATCGCCGAGCTGTCGGCCCGGCTCGGGTACCTGGAGCAGGTGGGGGCTGCCGACCGGCAGCTGGTGCGCCGACTCGAGGTGACGCGGCGCCAGTACGAAGTCAACGTGGCTGCTCTGGCGCGAGCCGCCGAAGAGCAAGCGGAGGCGGTGGCGCAGTTGGAGCAGATGACGACTGAGCTCACCACCGCGCTGGAGGAGGCAAGTTCCCGCTACCAAACCCTCTTCGAGCAGTGGAGGCAACAAGAGCAGGCTCGCCGGGAGGCCGAGGCCCGCCGCCGGGCCGAGGAAGCGGCGCGCCGGGCGGCCACCTCGACCACCACCACCCTTGCCGTGGAGCAGCCGGCCGACGTCGGGCAAGCCCAAACCGTCCCGACCACCACCGTCCCGACCACCACCATCCCTCCCACCACCGCCCCTCCCGCCACAGACCCTCCCTCCAGCACCCAGCGCCTCCAT
>JALYHC010000144.1 GCA_030776765.1 Actinomycetota bacterium
CTTCGGGGCCGGGGTGGTTCCCTTCATCAACGCCATCCCGGGCATCGATCGGGTGGCCAAGATGGCCTACCTGGAGGAGGGCTTCCTCGCCCTGACCAACTGGCACCAGGACCCGGGCTACGCGGCCTCCTGGATGACCCTTTGGGCCGGGCTGGGCCTGGTGGCCTCCGTGCGCGGTCTGGGGACCCGGCGGTGGTGGGGGGACGCGGCCGTCCTCGGGGGGCTGGTCTTCGGGGTGATGATGACCTTCAGCCGCACCGGATGGCTGGGTCTGGTGGTGGGCCTCGCCTTTGCCGGCTGGGTGTTGGTTCGCTGCGGTGAAGCCTCACTTGGGCAGATAGCCAAGCGGCTGGCGGCCGCCGGCCTGGTGGCCTTGCTTCTGGTGGGCCTGGTGTGGGCCAACGACGACCCTGATGCCGGCGGCCACCTCGATGTGCAGTTCGCCTTCCGCCTCGGGCAGGCCTGGCAACTGGCCAACTCCACCCTCAACCTCTCAGCGGGCGACCTGGCCTTTGCCGAGGCGTTCGACGACTCCGAGGGGCGAGCCGACGTCTGGCCTGACTACCTGGAGCTCTTCCGCTCCCATCCGTGGACGGGGGTGGGCCTGGGAGTCGGCTGGGAGACCGTCGACAGCCAGCAGGAACCGCACAATCTGCTCCTGGAGCTGCTGGCCGAGACCGGCTTCCTGGGCGTGGTGGCCTTCCTCGTTCTCCTGGCGGTGCTGTGGAGGCGCGGTGGGGGGGTGGCAGGGACGGTGGCGCTGGTTCTCGCCCTGTTGCCCATCCTCACCCAGACGGTCCTCTTCGAGATGAGCTGGTGGTTCGCGGCCGGGGTGCTTCTGGCAGGCGGCAGGGCCTCGCTGGAGGAAACCCCCTCCCCGGCCCTCACCGGCAAGCGGGGGAGGGAGAAGAGCCCCCTCAAGGGAGAGGGAGTGGAGCCAGCTCGAGTTCCCTGACCAGGACGGTCGACTGCCGGCCCCAACCCCAGCCGGCCTCGATATCGGGAAGGGCCACCACCGCCATACGGAGGAGAGAGCTGCCGGCGCCCGGGGGGACCTCGAACGGCACGCGCACCCACCGGCTTCGCGCCCCGATGTCGGTGCGAAAGAGCATCTCCTCGTCCAGGCTGACTTCCACCGCCACCCGCCCTCGACTCACACCCCGGCCGAAGAGCCAGCGCAGCTCCACCGCACCGTGTACGGGCTGCGCCCGGCGCTCCAGGGTTCTCTCCAGCGCGGCCACGTGTCCCGGGAGGGGGTCGTCGGTGGTGAACTCGAGGGCCAGGTAGGGGCTGGGCTGCAGAGGGCTCTGTACCCCCCGCTCGTCCCGCCGCACCCATCCCTCTCCACAGCAGGGCGCCTCGACGGGGAGCCGGGAGGCGGCCGGGCCGAAGAGGTGAAAGCGGCCGATCACCGCCCGGGCATCCTCGGACGAAGAGAGGGTCCGCTCGGGCAGGCGCTCGACCAGGAGATCGATTTGCGCCCCATCGTGCTCGACCACCTCCACGCGCCGGCCGTTCTGAACCTCGAGCGCCGCTTGGTGCCGTTCCATGCCCGGCCCCAACGCCACCCGCAGAGGCCGGTCCCTCCCCACCGTGAACTCCCCCAGGGTCTCGTTCAGCTCGAGCAGGTCGGGGGCCTGGGCCCACTCCAGGGGACGGTCGGCCATGCGATAGGCGGTGACTGTGCCGGCAAGGACCAGCGCGCCCACGGCGACCAGGTGGCGTATCCGGGAGCGGTGGATGAGCCTCTGGAGGATACCGGGGAGGGCGCCGAGCAGGGGGGAGAGGCCCAGCACCAAGGCGAACAGGTAGCGCTGAGCGAGGTCGCCGAAGGCCGGGTACACCAGGGAGGTGAGGTAGAGGAGGAGGAACTGCAGCCCCACCAGCCCCAGCAGGGGCCGCACGATGGAGTGGGAGCGGATGGCCATCGCGGCCGCCACACCGACGGCGACCAGGAGGAGGGGGGCGGCCTGCAAGACCGTCAGCGGATTGAAGACCATGCGCAGGAGGGGGTCGGCGGCCACCGCCGCTCCGAAGCCGCCCTCGAAGTAGCCGGCGGTCTGCTTGGCAAAGGAAAGGGGGTCACCGGTCCGCACCAGGTTGAGGGCCATCCACCACAGGGGGGCGGCGAGCGGCGCCACGGCGGCCAGCAGCACTGAGCTCCGCTTCCTCTGACGAGCCGACCAACCCACGATCACCGCCCAGGCGAGCGCCAGCCACCATCCCTCGTAGCGCAGCAGCGAGCCGGCCGCCACCCCCGCCGCTCCCAAGAAGAGGGGAGCCAGACTGCCTTCTCTCAGGTGCGCCGCCAGGCCCCACACGGTGAGGGCCACAGCCAGGTAGTAGAGCCCTTCACTGTGCCCGGAGAGCGAGACGTAGAAGCCCCAGGGAGAGAAGAGGATGGCGGCGAAGGCCAGCAGGGCGCCACTCGAGGAGCCGAACAG
>JALYHC010000145.1 GCA_030776765.1 Actinomycetota bacterium
GCCCTGCCGGGCACCGGAGGGGTCCCCGGCCATCGCCGTACGAGGTGATGATGGGGCGCAAGAGCGAAGTCCGGTCGTAAACCGGCGCTGTCCCCGCAACTGTGAGCCTCCGAAAGGAGGCGAGCCAGGACGCCTGCCCCTCCGGTCATGAGACGGCTCTCGGAGGAAGGGCGGTCCATGCGACCACCCCGTCGTATGGATCCATCCTCCGACCGGAAGAGGAGGATGGACCAGGTGACGAGGCTCTCTTTGACTCTCTTTCTGGTCGGTGCGGTGGCGGTTGGCTGCGCCGCCCAACCGGGCACCACCACCAACTCGGCCCCGGCGGCGAGTACCAGCCACCCCACGACGACGATTCCTTCGGCGACCACCAGCAGTTGGACCACCACCACGACCGGCTCGGCCCAGGCGGCCTTCCCGGTGGAGGTGGCCGGCGTGCGCATCACCGCCCGGCCCGAGCGCGTCGTGTCGCTCTCGGCCACCCACACCGAGATGCTCTATGCCATCGGAGCCGGCGGGCAGGTGATCGCCACCGATCAGACCTCCAACTATCCCCAGCAGGCACAGGAGACCAAGAAGGTGGACTCCTTCGAACCGAACGTGGAGGCCATCGCCGCCTTGCGGCCCGACCTGGTGCTGGTGTGGTTCGACCCGGGGGACTTGGTGGCCTCGTTGCGCAAGCTGGAGGTACCCACCATGAGGTTCGAGACTGCCGAGACGCTGGAAGACACCTACGCGCAGATCGAGCAGCTCGGAGCGGCCACCGGCCACGTGGGCGAGGCAGCCGAGCTGGTGGGGCGGATGCAGTCCCAGATCGAGGAGATGGTGGCATCGGCTCCCGCCTGGGAAGAGGCACCGTCCTACTATCACGAGCTGGACACCGGCCTCTTCACCATCACCTCGGACACTTTCGCCGGCCGCCTCTATGAGCGGTTGGGCTTGGTCAACATCGCCGATTCGGCCGAAGCAGGTCAGTACCCGCAGCTCTCGGCGGAGTTCGTCATCCAGGCGGATCCGGACTTCATCTTCCTGGCCGACACCAAGTGTTGCGGCGTGAGCGCTGCCACGGTGGCCGAGCGGCCCGGATGGGACACTCTGACGGCCGTCCAGGAGGGCCGGGTGGTGGAGCTGGACGACGATGTCGCCTCCCGCTGGGGCCCGCGGGTGGTGGACTTCCTGCGAACGGTGGCACAAGCGGTGGCGCAGTTCCAGCCGGTGGGCTGAATGGGGGGGGACTCCTACCGGGAGCCCGGGCCCGCCCGCTTGCCGGCCGCGGCGTTGGCGGTCGCCCTGGCCATGCTGGTGGCCGCCATGGTGCTCGGGCTGGTACTGGGCCCGGTGCGGTTGGAGACGACCGCAGTGCTGAGGGAGGTGGCGGGTCGGCTCTCCGGCGTGGCCCTTCCGTCGGGGCTCAGTGAGCGTGAAGCGGCCATCGTGTGGGAGCTGCGGATGCCCAGAGTGGTCTTGGGAGGCCTGGTGGGGTCCATGCTGGCGGCGGCCGGAGGCGCCTATCAGGGGGTCTTTCGCAATCCGCTGGCCGACCCCTATCTGCTCGGTGTGGCTGCCGGGGCGGGCATGGGAGCCACCGTCGGCATCGCCTACGGTGGCGCCCTGGACTGGCCGGTGGACGCCATCCCGTTGGCGGCTTTCCTGGGGGCGGTGGTGGCCGTGGCGGCCACGTACGTCCTGGGGCGTTCGGCGGGCCGGGGCCGCACCGGGCCCAGCTTGATCCTGGCCGGTGTGGCGGTTGCCTCGTTCTTCACCGCCTTGCAGACCTTCATTCAGCAGCGAGAGGCCGACAGTGTGCGGGAGGTGTTCGCCTGGATATTGGGAAGGCTGGGGACCGTCGGGTGGCAGGAGGTGCGGCTTGCCCTCCCGTACGTGGCAGTGAGCGCCTTGGTGCTGCTCTTGCATCGGCGTCTGCTGGACGTGCTGGGTGTGGGGGACGAGGAGGCCGCCACGCTGGGGCTGCCAACTTCTCGGGTGAGGCTGGTGGTGGTGCTGGCCGCCACACTGGGCACGGCTGCGGCGGTTGCGGTGAGCGGCCTGATCGGCTTCGTGGGGATCATCGTTCCCCATGCCATCCGCTTGACGACGGGCTGGAGCTATCGCACCATCCTGCCCCTCTCGCTGGTCCTCGGCGGGGCATTCCTGATCGCCGCCGACCTCCTCGCCCGCCTGGTGATGGCTCCGGCCGAGGTGCCGATCGGCGTGGTCACCGCCTTCTTCGGTGCACCGTTCTTCGGCTTGGTGCTGCGGACCACCAGGAGACGGGCGCTGTGACCCCTGCCGTCTCCTGCCAGCAGGTGTCGGTGGCCTTGGACGGAAGTCCGGTCCTGAGAGGTGTTGCCACTGATGTGGAGCCCGGAGAATGGCTGGGCTTGATCGGGCCCAACGGAGCCGGCAAGACCACCTTGCTGCGGGTCATTGCGGGGACGGCGGCCGCCTGCGGCGAGATCCGCCTGCTCGGGACGCCGCTTCAGGCACTGACGAGGAGGAGCCTGGCGCGGCTGGTGGCGATGGTGCCGCAGGATCCACAGACGCCTTCGGGGATGGCGGCGCTCGACTACGTGCTGCTCGGTCGCACGCCGCACATCCCGTACTTCGGATCCGAGGGGCCGGCGGACGTTCGCATCTGCCTCGAGGCCTTGGACCGCCTGGACCTGCGGGGAATGGGAGGGCGGTCCCTGGGTTCGCTCAGCGGAGGCGAGCGACAGCGGGCGGTCCTGGCCCGGGCCCTGGCCCAGCAGGCTCCGGTGCTGCTGCTCGATGAGCCCACCGCCTCGCTGGATGTGGGCCATCAACAGCAGGTGCTGGAGCTGGTGGACCGCCTGCGCCGAGAGGAAGGGATTGCCGTGCTGTCCGCCATGCACGACCTCACCCTGGCCGGGCAATATGCGGATCGCCTGGTGCTCCTCGACCGAGGGGAGGTGGTGGCGTCGGGCTCACCAGGCCAGGTGCTCACCACGCAACTGATCGCCCGTCACTACCAAGCGGAGGTGTCGGTCATCGCCGATGGGGCCGGTCTGGTGGTGGTCCCTCGCCGCCCGTCCGATTCGCGTCGACTGGCCAGCACCGCGCCGACCGCCCAGCCGTAGAGGAGGTGGTCGACGAGCTGGGGGCCGAGGGTCAATTCTCTTAGGCGCGGGAAGCGCCGGCCGACGACGCCCAGGTCGAACGCAGCGATGCCCAGGCCGGCCAGGGCGCCCCAGGCGGCTGTGGCCTTGCCGGGAAGGCCGGCCGAGAGGACCACCCCCCAACCCAGGGAAACCGCCAGATGGACGGGGAGCGCCGCCAGCACGAGCGGGAGCAGCCGGTTCTCACGCGGCAGCAGCAGCGATCCTGCCGCCAATGTGGCTTCTATGGGCCGTCCTCGCCTCACCAGGGCGTGGAGGGTAGAGGGAACTCCGCTGATCACGCCACCCACCGCCCCGGCCACCAGCCCGTCCACCAGTGTCCGGCGGTCCGGGAGAGGAGCAACGGGACGGTGAGGTCGGTTGGGGCTCAGTCCAGGACGAAGGTGATCAGCATGTTCACCTGGTACTCGCTGACGTTACCCCCACTGACGCGCACCTGCTGCTCCTTGATCCAGGCGCTCTTCACGTTGCGAAGGGTCTCGTTGGCTCGGGCGATGCCCTGGTTGATGGCGTCCTCAAAGCTCTGTGATGAGGTGGCGCTGATCTCGGTCACCCGGGCGACGGCCATGGTGGTCTCCCTTCCCTTGCTAGCTCACGCCCCATGGTAGAGACCGGGGCAGGGATGATGTCCGGTAGACGGGGGAGACTGGCCGAAGAGTTGGACGCGCGGAAACGGCGGGGTACCCGGCCCCGCCGTTTCGCTTCTTCTTGTGCTTCCGTTAGGAGCTGACCTTCACGTCCAGCTTCCGAGCCTTCGGCAGCGACTCTTCCGGCATGGGGATGCTGACAGTCAGCACACCGGCCTCGTAGTTGGCCTCCAGCTGCTCCGAATCGATGCCCTCGGGCAGGTGGACGTGCCGCTCGAAGCTTCCAAAGAGCCTCTCGCTCAGGTAGAGGTTCTCGTCGTTGATCTGGCGACCAAAGGACTTCTGGCCCTTGATGCGGAGGATGTTGCCCTCCACCGTGATGTCCAGATCCTGCTGGGGATCGATGCCGGGAAGCTCACAGCGCACCTGGAGCTCACCGCCCTCACGATAGATATCCACCGCAGGTCTCCATGTGCCCTCGGTGCGAAAGTTCGTCAACGCACCTGGACGTCCCACGAATCGGTCCATCACGTCTTGCAGCTCTCGCTCCACAGACGTGAAAGTGCCGAACGGGGTCCAACGGGTAAGAGTCATGATTAGTTCCTCCTTTTCATGCTTTCTATCTTCAAGAGTGGAATGAAATAGTCCTCCACTCCCTTCGATTGTGCAAACCATGCAGACGAGTCGATTATTCCGCCATTTTCCCAACGCGGGCCCAGGCGGGGAGCGACGGTCGGAATGGCGGTACTCCCCAGCCGCCACTACCTTCTCCACTCGATGCATGAGCAACCAGACGACGTCATCATCCTCGGGCCGGGGGATCACGCGGTCTTGGGCGAGGCGGAGTTCGGCGCCCCGGGCCTGCTGGCCATCGAATCGATCGGGCCCTTCACCACCGTCCGCGCCTGTGGTCCGCTGATCACCGTCCATGACTCGGTCATCGCCGCCCACAAGGGGATCGGACATCACCCGCACCGGTACAACGAGCGACTGTTCTACCTGGAGCAGGGCACTTTCGACCACGACGACGCACTGAACGGGATCTCCGGGCACGTGCCCGAGGGAGGCCTGGCCCGCTTCACCGAGGGTCGGCGAGGAATGATCCACCAGGAGTGGAATCACGGGGACATCGACGCGGAGATCTACATCCTGGTTGCCTCCACCGATCCGGTTCCGGCCGAGACCACCTTTGAGGTGTTGAAGCGGGACGACATGCCCGTCTACCAAGAAGCGGCCGGTGTCTCCACCCGAGAGATGGTGGGCTCGAAGGCGACGCTTCCGGTCTTCAGCGACGTGCGGACCTTCACCGACACCTCCTTCGAGAGCGGTGCCGCTCTTTCCTGGGGTATCGGCGAAGGCGAAGGCGGCATCCTGTCGGTGCGCCAGGGATCAGTCTCGCTGCACGGGACGGGCTTGGTGCCCAAGTCGACTGTCCTGCTGCCTCCCAGGCCGGGGCCCAGGACCATCGGGATCACTTCCGAGGAGCCGGCACGCATCATCCGGGCCACCTTTGGTCGCGGCCATGGATTGGTGATGGCTCACTGAGGGCTCCTCAGTCCGGTTGGCGCGGGTACCCGTGGGACGGTCCGGATCTTGAAAGCTACCGTTGAGGCGCCGAGATGGACCTGCCTGCTCATCGCCTCGACCGGCGGGTGCGGACTCTCTGGCGCGTCACCGCCTCGTTACTGTCCCTGGCCTTGGTGGGCGGCTGGCTGGCGGGGGCCCGGTTGTTGGGGACCCATTCCATGAGGGCGGCGCTTGTGGCCTCGGGGGTGGTGGTGGCGATCCTGGCCGTCTTGCTGGTGGTCTTGCTCCCGCCGTTGCGATACCGGCGCTGGCGGTACGAGCTCCGTGAGGCCGACCTCTACACGGCGCGGGGGGCGCTCTTGCGCACTCTCACCGTGATCCCGTTCGACCGCATCCAGTATGTGGAGACCCGCCAGGGCCCCGTCGCCCGGTGGCTGGGCCTGGCAGGGGTGATGGTCTATACGGCCGCCGGTCGGGCCGGACATATCCCTGGCCTGGCCCTCTGGGAGGCGAAACGATTGCGTGATGAGCTCTACCGAGTGGCGGGGACCGCCAGCGTCTGAGCGGCGCCGCCTTCATCCGGCGGCGATGGTGCTGTGGTGGTTACGAGTTTTGTGGCGGGCGGGCCTGGCGGTGCTGTTCGGCGTGGCGGCTCTCCCCTTCCACCCCGCTCTGGTGCTGGGCGGGGGGGCGGTCCTCGCCCTGGCTGGTGCCGCGGTCAGCTACCTCCGGTTCACCTATCGAGTGGAGGAGGGAACGCTGGTATTGAAGGGTGGGGTGCTGTTCAGGTGGGAACGGGTGCTGCCCAAGGATCGGATCCAAAGCATGGACGTGGTCCCGGAAGCTCAGGCACCTGCTCCTCGGGGTGGCAGAGGTGCGAGTGGAGGCGGCGGGAGGAGGCACCACCGAGGCCGTACTGACCGCCGTCTCCCTCGCGGAGGCCGATCGGCTGCGACTGCTGCTGCTCGCCCCTGGGGAGAGGGAGCCTGCACAAGCCGTTCCCCCGCTGGTATCGCTGAGTGCAGGCATTCTCGTCCTGGCTGGACTGACTGGAGGAAGGGTGGCCGTGCTCGGCGTCATTCTCGGCTCGGCGCAGGAAGCCCTCCCCGGAGAGCGGCTGGAGGCTCTCCTCGATTGGGCGTTGCGGGAGGCGAGAGGAGTGGCCGGCATCCTCCTGGTGCTGATGCCGCTGGCCGCTTTCCTCTTGCTGGTGTTGCTCACCTCCCTCGTCGCCACCGTGGTGGTGTACTGGGGCTTCACCGTGCGCCGGGAAGGTGATCGGCTGGTGATCGAGCGGGGGCTCCTCGGCAGGCGGCGAGCCTTCATCCCCCTCCATCGGATCCAGGCGGTCAGAGTGCACGAGAACATCCTGCGGCGATGGTTGGGGTTGGCCTCGGCCAGCCTGGTGGTGGCCGGCTACGCCCAACCGGGCGAGGAGCGGGAGCTGAGCGCCATGCTGCTCCCGCTCGCCGAGCAGGGGGAGGCGATCGACCTGGCGCGCCGGCTGGCAGGTCCCGATCGCCCGGTCACGCTGGAACTCCCCCCGGTTGGGGCCCTCGCCCGTCGCTTGATCTACGCCTTGGCGGTGCGCTGGTCGGGATCCTGGCTCTGCTGAGTTGGTTGGGCTACGCCTCGCTGCTTCTCCTCCCGGTGACAGCGGGGCTGGCCTTCGGGTGGTGGCGGGCCCTCGGCTACTGGTATGGGGGCGGGCACGTCGTTGTCCGCTCGGGCCTCCTGGTTCGGACCACTACGTTCGTTCCGCTCGCCAACGTCCAGCACCTCCGCCTGACCGTCGGTCCGCTGCAACGGGTCCTTGGCCTGGCAACCCTGCGCCTGGCGATCCCCCGCGCCCAGCCGCGGGCGGGCGACCT
>JALYHC010000146.1 GCA_030776765.1 Actinomycetota bacterium
GACGGGGTGATCCGATGCCCTTCGGCGTTGGGGATGACGCTCGGCTCGTTGGCTTCCAGGGACGCCACGACGCTGTTGGTGGTTCCCAGATCGATTCCGACTGCTCTCGGCATGACTTCTCCCTTTCGTATCTCGTGGGGCCTTTCCCCCACCGGTGAGTCCTGCTGACACTATAACTTGAGTGAGGTGTTGTTATATTTCCGAAAAGTGCCGCCTGGGCGAGGTCGGGGCCGGAGGGGAGAGCCTGCAGTTGTAAGCTCTCCTCCCATGGTGCGTCCCACCGTGGCCATCCTCGGGGCGGGAGCCATCGGGGAGGCCCTCACCGTCGGGTTGCTGGCCGCCGGGTGGCAGCCGCAGGAGCTGACCCTGGCGGCCAGGAGGTCCGAGCGAGCGGCGGCGGTAGAGGAGCGCACCGCAGTTCGCACCCTGCTCGACGCGGCCGATGCCGCCTCGGGCAAGGACGTGGTGGTCGTCTCCGTCAAGCCGCGCGACGTCCCACAGCTGCTCTCCCAAGTGGCGGGCCACATCCGCCCCCAGCAGGTGGTGCTCTCGCTGGCCGCCGGTGTGCCGACCACGGTGTTCGAGGAGCGGCTCCCCGATGTCCCGGTCGTGCGAGCCATGCCCAACACCCCGGCCCTGGTCGGCGAGGGCATCACCGCCTACGCAGCAGGGCGCCAGGCCGATGATCAGGCCTTGCGGCGGGCGGAAGAGGTGTTGGAGTCGGTGGGCTCGTCGGTTCGGCTCGACGAGCAGTTGCTCGACGCGGTGACGGCGGTCTCCGGCACCGGCCCCGCCTACCTGTTCCTGCTGGCCGAGGCGCTCATCGAGGCGGCTGTTCGGGAGGGGCTGCCTCGCGACGTCGCCGAGCGCCTTGTGGACCAGACCGTCAAGGGATCGGGTGTCCTCCTGGTGGAGACGGGATTGACCGCCTCCGAGCTGCGAGCCCAGGTGACCTCGCCTGGTGGCACCACCGCCGCGGCAGTTCACGTCCTGGAGGAGCGAGGCTTCCGTGCACTGGTGGAGGATGCAGTGCGTGCCGCCGCCCGCCGCTCGCGAGAGCTGGGCGCGGCGGCGTCCAGCACCGGCGACCTGCAGGGGGTCTGAGGGTGGCTTCGGCCGTGGGCCGGGCCCTGCTGGCGGTCACCTCCACGCCTACCGTGCGCAGGCTCTTCACGGAGAGACGGCTGGGGCGCAGGCTGGCGATGCGGTTCGTGGCCGGCGAGACGCTCGACGAGGCGGTGACGGTGGCTCGGCGGCTCAACCGCCGAGGGATGTCGGTCTCCCTAGACCACCTGGGCGAGCACGTGGCCGATGCTCAAATGGCCGATCGAGCCCGGCGCGGCTACCTGGCCTGCCTGGACCGCATCGGGGAGGAGGGCCTGGACGCCAACATCTCGGTCAAGCTGACCCAGCTGGGACTGGGCCTGGACGAGGCGCTGGTCGAGCAGGCCGTGGAGGAGCTGGGCAAGAAGTCGGCGGAGTTGGGAACCACCCTCACGATCGACATGGAGGAGAGCCGCTACACGGAGGCGACCGTGGATCTCTTCTGCAGGATGCAGCCCCTGCTCGGCAACCTGGGTGTGGCGCTTCAGGCATACCTGTACCGCACGGAGGAGGACATGGTGCGCCTGATCCCGCTCGGCGGCCACATTCGTCTGTGCAAAGGTGCCTATGCAGAGCCTCCCGACGTTGCCTACCAGCGCAAACAGGAGGTGGACCGCAGCTTCGCCAGGCTGCTGCAGCAGCTCATGGACGCCGAAGACACCCTGCCGGCCGTGGCCACCCACGACGGCTCCCTCATCGACCTCGCCAAGGACCTGGCCCTGGCGCGCCGGGAGCCCTTCGAGTTCCAGATGCTGTACGGGGTGCGGAATCGCCTTCAGGCCCAATTGGTGGAGGAGGGCCACTCCCTGAGGATCTACCTGCCGTACGGGGCGGAGTGGTACCCGTACCTCACCCGCCGCCTGGCTGAGCGCCCCGCCAACCTGCTGTTCTTCTTGCGGGCGGTGGCGGGGCGCTGAGGGGAGCGAGGAGCCGCTGGGGCGCGGGCTGCGCCCAGAGGAGGAAGCCGCCACAAGCTTGCTCGGGCTCCGCATGGCGATAGGAACCCAAGGACTATTCGATGCCGAAGCCGAGCGTGGAGCACTGGCCGGTGAACCGTGAGCTCGACACGCTAGGAAGCACCTTCGTCGGCCGCCCGTCTCCTCCTTCGCCGCCTCCGCCCCACCCGCTCCCCGTGCCGGGGCTCCCAACTGAAAAAGCGCAGGGCCAGGACCACCCCCACCACCCCCCAGGCGGCCATCACCGCCAGGTGATCCCACTGGATCCGGCCCGCCTGCTGGACGAACGGGTTGAAGGGATGCTGGAAGGCGTGCACGAAGTGCTTGAGGGGGAAGAGGCCGCCCAGCAGCTGCAGCCAGCGGGGTGCATCCTCCGAGAGCGGGATGAAGACGTCGGAGATGAAGGCCAGGGGGAGGAGGGTCACATTGGCGATGGCGGGGGCGGAGTCGCCGGTCGGGGAGAAGGCGGCCAGCGTCAGGCCGAGGGCGGCGAAGGTGGCCACCCCGACCAGGAAGGCGAGGGTGGCGGCGGGCAGGGTGGCCACCCGGACCTGAAGGTCGTAGACCAAAACCCCTACCCCCAGCATGAGTACCGTGCCGAGGAAGGCGATCCAGATTCCCGAGCCGATCCGGCCGGCGAGATAGATCCAGGGTGGCAGGGGCGTGCCCCGGACGCGCTTGAGGATGCCCTGGTCGCGAGCGATGGAGACGCCTATGCCGAGGTTGGTGTAGGTGGCCGAGGCAGCCGCGAACACCGCCAGGGAAGGGGCGAAGAACTGCGCCACGCTGAGCTCGCCCGGCACCGCCTGGCCTCCGAAGAGCAGCTCGAAGAGCACCAGGAACATGAGCGGGAAGATCAGGGTGAAGAAGGCGGCCACCGGCGTGCGCCAGAAGAGCTTGTTCTCGTAGCGGACCTGCTGCCACAGGAGCTGGGGCGTTGGGGTGCGCCGCTCAGGCATCGGCGGGCGGCTGGGCGCCGATCAGCCGCAGGTACACCTCCTCCAGCGTGGGTTGGACGACGCTCAGCGCCTCCAGCTCCATCCCTCGCTCCAGGGCCCAGGAGGTGAGCACATGCAGGTCCTGGGTGGGGCGGTGGGTCAGCACTTCCACCCGGTCGCCGTCCACGGCCACCTCAGTGCCGGCCAGCTCGGGCAGGGCTCCCAGGCCGTGCGGCTTGCGGAAGCGGATGGTGCTGGAGAGGCGCTCGCCGGCCCGCAGCGCATCCGGAGACCCTTCTGCCAGGATGCGTCCGTCTGCCAGCACCGCCACCCGGTCGGCCAGGTGCTGGGCCTCCTCCATGTAGTGGGTGGTGAGCAGTATGGCCTTGCCCAGCGAGCGCAACCCGCCGATCACCTCCCAGGCCCGCCGGCGCGCCGAGGGGTCGAAGCCGGTGGTGGGCTCGTCGAGGAAGAGGAGCTGAGGGTCGCCGATCAGGCCCAGGGCCAGGTCCAGCCGGCGCCGCTGGCCCCCCGAGAGCGTCTTGATGCGGGCTCCCGCCTTGCCGCCCAAGCCCACCAGCTCGATCACTTCCTCCACTCGACGAGAGCGCGGGTACATAGGCGTGTAGGTGGCGAGGATCTCCCTTACGGTGAGCTCCTCCTCCATCCCCGAGGACTGGAGGACGATCCCGATGCGCTCGCGGAACTCCCGGCCTCCGGTCTCGGGATCGAAGCCGAGCACCGACACCTCTCCAGAGCTGCGCCGGCGGTGGCCCTCCAAGATCTCCACGATGGTGGTCTTGCCGGCCCCATTGGGACCGAGCAGGGCGAACACCTCCCCTTCCGCCAGAGAGAGATCGATGCCCCGGACCGCCTGTACGTCGCCGTAGCTCTTCGTGAGGCGGCGTACCTCCACGACATTGCGAGGCATGAGTCAGGACGTCAGGAGGCGGCGGGTGGCGGAGAGGTTCTCCATGTAGCGGGTCACCTGGCGATGGGTACGGTCGATCTCCTCCCGGGCCTTTTCTTCCTCGACCCTTCCCAGCAGTGCCTTGGTAGCAAAGTGGATGCCCCGGTAGTAGGCGTACAGGTAGTCCCTGGTTACGCGGGCACCCTTCTCACTGGGGTGGCCTTCGGCCGGTCTCGGTTCCAGGGGCTGGCGAGGCTCCAGGTGGAGCTGGTCGAGCGCCGCCAGGACGTCACAGTCGTCCGGGCGCCGGTCCATGAAGTCGTCGCCCACGTACTGGTAGAGCACCTCCCCGTCGGGGGCGATGGCCAGGATGGCCGGCTTGGCG
>JALYHC010000147.1 GCA_030776765.1 Actinomycetota bacterium
TCCAAGACCTCCTTGCCTTGTGTAGATAGCTGCTCGGGAGGCTCCCAGTCTCGGCAATCCGGGATTCCCGCGCAGGCGTCAACCGGCGTTGACAGCCGCTCAAGAGAATCCTCGAGAGGGAGAGCCCGGACAGCCTAGGAGGACCCAGCCGTCTGCGAGACCCCATTTCAGACGTACGGCTGAAGCCGTCTTCCCTACACCACTTTTCCTGTCACAGGCCGGATGTATGTTGTGAACATATGTTCGATACGGAGTACGAGGGCATCCCCGCCGGTCTGGACCGGATGGCACCAGGGCCCGTCCTGGCCGCCTTTTTGTCCACGATCGACGTGGACCGGCTCTCCGGCTACGACCGGGTGGTGGTGCTTCGGGCCCACCAGAAGATGGCTTCGCATTCCCAGGCCCAGGTCTATGCGGCCATGGCGTCGGTGGCCGACCACATGGAGGAGACCGACTTCTGTGAGGACGACGCCGAGCTGGCCTGGGAGGCGCCGCCACCGAGATCCGGGCCGCCCTGCGCCTCACCCGCCGGGCGGCCGAGTCGGAGCTGGGGATGGCCATCTCACTCCGCCAGCGCCTCCCCCGGGTGTGGTCGGCCCTGGCAGAAGGAGACATCGATCCCCGCCGGGCCCGCATCATCGCCTGCGATACCTCCCATCTCGACCAAGAGACCGCCCGGCAGGTGGTGGAAGAGGTCATCACCCACGCCCCAAGACTGACCACCGGGGAGCTGGCCGCCCGCATCCACCGCCTTTGCATGGAGGTCGATCCGGAGGCGGCCCAGGAACGGTACACAGAGGCAGTCTCGGAGCGGCGGGTGGTCACCGAGGCCTCCCCGGAGGGCACCGCCCACCTGTTGGGCCTGGACCTCCCACCGGATCGGGTGGTGGCCGTATCGAGACGCATCGACCGCTTCGCCCGAAGCCTGCGCAGGGCCGGTGATCCCCGCCCCATCGACCAGCTGCGGGCCGACGTCTACCTGGACCTGCTCTCCGGGCTCCATGAGGAGGCCCCCGGGGGGATGGTGGAGCTGCGGGTGGACCTGGAGACTCTGATGGGGCTCGCAGAGGCCCCCGGGGAGCTGGGGGGCTTCGGTCCGGTGGTGGCCGACCTCGCCCGCCAGGTGGCCCAGGCTCAGGCCGGAGGGGAGTGGCGCTACGCCATCACCGACTCACAGAGCGGGCTCCCCATCTGTGTCGGGACCACCCGGCGCCGCCCCACCGCCTCCCAGCGCCGGGCGGTGGAGGCCCGGGACCCCAGCTGTGTGTTCCCCGGGTGTCGCATGCCCGCCACCGAGTGCGATCTCGATCACCGCATTCCCTGGTCGGAGCTGCGGCGCACCTCGGTTTCAGGGCTGGTCCCCGGGTGCCGCTATGACCACGTGACCGTGCGGCACAAGATCGGCTGGGTCCACCGTCCCCTGCCGGGAGGCGACCACCTCTGGACCAGCCCCCTCGGCCACCGATACACCAAGAGCGGCAGGCCTCCCTAGCGCTTGCGGAGACTCCGCTTCACGACATAGCCCGTCCCCCAGAGAAGGAGCCGCCATGGACCTTCAAGCATGGCTCGATCAGCAGCATGCCCACATGGCCGAGAAGATCCGGCGCATCGGCTGGGCCATCCAGTACATAGGGGGAGACTGCTGCAGCCGGCCCGGCTGCGAGTCTCCCCCCGATGACGGACCGCCTTTCGCCTACACCGTGGGACTCTTCGGATTCGGCCATCCCGAGCTGCTCATGGTCGGTGTGAATCCGGCCACTGCCGCGGGAGTGCTCAACAGCCTCGCCGCGGGGGTCCGGGAGGGCATGACCGTGATGCCCGGCCAGCTGATCACCTTCGAGAACTGGCCCCACCGCATCATCACCGAGACAGTGCCCAACCCCGGGGACATCGTGTTCTGGGCGAACGACTTCTACCGACGCCCTGCGGACCACTCGGTTCCCGTCCTTCAACTCACCTACGACGACACCGAGGGGCGGTTCCCTTGGGATGAGGGTTACGCCACGCCGGAGCTCCAGCCCCGTCCCGGCACCTTCACGGCGTGAGAGGAGTCACGATCATCGGCGCGTGGCCTGACCGGAGTGGGTCCTTCAGCCTGCCAGCCATTGGCGGATGCGAGTGAGCCCTTCTCGCGTTCCCAGGGCGGCTCCCTCCGCGAGGCGCCGAACCCCAGAGCCTCGTCGATCCTTCGATGTCCGTGAGAAGGAACGAAACGATCCCCGACGGCGGCGCCTGAACCATGCGTCGAGCCTACCGACGTTCGGGCCATCCACCGGGCCCCCAGGGCGTGAGGTGAGTCCAGGCATCGCTGTGCGCGGGCGCCTTCCCTCATCCCAGAGCTCGGGACTAGTTACTAGGTCGCTGTCCCTAACCGTCATGGGGGGCTCCGCTCCCACGAATGTCATCGACGATGCTTTCTAGGGGCCAATGAGCGATGGTCGCCGCGCTAAAGAGCACCGATCATATGTCCCGACGAAACAGGACGGGATCGCGGCTCATGCCCGAACGTAGAGCGCACGATTCACCGACTCTGAGACCGTGACGAGGTAGGTGGTGTCGGCAGCCGAGACAACGGGCCGGTACTGAGGACGAAGATGATTCCCGAGAGCCTCCAGTGGCTTCGCGAGACAGAAGCAGGAAGGTCGTGGCTGGCCGCCCTCCCGAGGCTGGTTGAGGAGTGCGTGAGGCGCTGGGCGCTTCGTATCGGCACCCCGTACCCCGGCTCGTATGTTTCTGTCGTCCTCCCGGCCGACCTACCCGACGGGACCGCTGCCGCCCTCAAGCTGCAGTTCCCCCATCGGGAGAGCGAGCACGAGGCCCAGGCACTCGCTCGTTGGGACGGAGACGGCGCCGTGCGGCTCCTCGATCACGATCACGTGCACCGCGCCCTGCTGATCGAGCGCTGTGAGCCGGGAACGCACCTCTCAGAGTTCGGAGCCCAGGTGGCGCTCGAGGTCATGATCGGCCTCCTCCCCCGGCTATGGAAGGCGGCCACCAGTCCCTTTCGAGCATTGGCCGACGAGGCGACCATGTGGATAGAGCACCTGCCCGAGACGTGGGAGAAAGCAGGCCGCCCCTTCGAGCGTGCCCTCATCGACGCGGCCATCGAGACACTGACGGAGCTGTCTTCCTCCCAGGGGGAGCAGGTCCTCCTCCACCAGGACCTGCACGCCGACAACGTGCTGCGTGCCGAGCGAGAGCCCTGGCTGGTCATCGACCCGAAGCCGCTCCACGGGGAGCGAGAGTTCGGCATAGCTTCCGTCGTTCGGTCCTACGAGCTCGGCCACAGCCGGGCCCTCGTTCTGGGGCGTCTCGACCGGCTGAGCGGGGAACTGGGCCTGGATCGCCAGCGCGCCTGCCGGTGGGCCTTCTCCCAAACGCTGGCATGGGCTTTCGAGGGCGATCGGGTTCTTCCCCGCCACGTCGAAACCGCCCGCTGGCTGCTCGGTTCAGCCTGAGGACCTGATCGATCGTCGAGGTTTCCGTCCAACGGGCTGGCCTGTCCCCCCGATGATCCGACGATGTACTTCATCGACAGCGGGGGCCGGTGGCGTCGATGCCCGACCTCGACCCCGCAGAGCGGGGCAATCGGTAACTGCCGACGGGTGACGGACTATCCCACACGAGAAAGGGGTTCCCCGATGGCATGACCATCGACGTCGAGGGGTATCCGTAGGTGGCGGTGTGGGGGACAATGCGCGGTAGGGCGTCACGCCCCTGATGGGACACTGGAAAGCGGCATGAGTCAACCGCTGGTCGAAGTGGTGCGGGGGCCGCTCGTCGAGGCGGTTCACCAGGGAGACCTGGCGGTGGTCGACGCATCGGGGAGGCTCCTGGCCTCGGTGGGGGACCCCCAGAGCAAGGTCGCCTACTGGCGCTCCTCGGCCAAGCCCTTCCAGTCGATGCCGCTGGTCTACGGTGGCGCCGCCCGGCGCTGGGGCCTCACTCCCGAGGACCTGGCGCTGTGCTGCGGGTCCCACAACGGCGAGCCGGTGCACACCGATCGCGTGGCCGCCTTACTCGAACGGCTCGGATTGACGGCCGAAGACCTCGCCTGCGGCGCGCACCCGCCGCTGAACGGGGAGGCGGCTGCCGCGCTGCTTCACGCCGACATGGCTCCCACCGCCCTGCACAACAACTGCTCCGGCTTGCACGCCGGCATGCTGGCCACTGCCCGGCACCTGGAGGCGCCCGTCGAAGGCTACGAGTCGCCCGGCCATCCCGTCCAGCAGGAGATCCTGGCCAACGTGTGTCGCTTCACCGGCCTTCGGCGGGAAGAGGTCCTGATCGGGGTGGACGGCTGCGCCGCCCCCTGCTACGGCTTGAGCATCTATCACATGGCACTGGCCTACGCGCGGCTCATGGAGCCGCGAGGGTTGCCAGACGCCGGTGCGGATGCGTCCGGCACCATCCGCGACTCCATGATGGCGCATCCTCACCTGGTGGCCGGCAGGGGACGTCTCGACACCGACCTCATGCGAGTCGGGCGTGGGGCGCTGGTGGCCAAGGGAGGGGCGAGCGGCGTGCAGTGCGTGGCCATCGCCGGCGGTCTCGGCTTGGCCCTGAAGGTGGAGGACGGCGCCGGCGGTCCCCCCTCGCCCGGCCGGCCAACCTCCGTGGCCACTGTTGAGGCGCTGCGCCAGCTCCGGGTCCTCGACGAGGCGCAGGCCGCACAGCTCGACGATCACGCCCGGCCGGCGATCGTCACCTTCTCTGGCCGCCACGTGGGCGAGGTGAGGCCGGCGTTCCGGCTGGGCTGAGCTCTGACCTTCCGCCTCAGCCCTTGCCTAGCATTCGATCAGAGGGAGAGGAAAGGCCCCCACCCCGGCCCTCCCCCGCAAGCGGGAGCCGGGGGGTTCGGGGGGTGAGCGGCCCCTGTTGAGCGCCAGAGGTCCAATCGCCGCTCAACCCCCGAAGAAGGACCTGAGAAGAGGCCCCTACATCTGGCCCTCGATGAGCTCGATGGCGCCCTCTTTGGCCCGCTGCCCCACCCCCCGCTCCTGCCACTCCTGGGGGTCCACCCCCTTGCTCCTCTCGAGGTCCTCGGCGAAGTGGGCCTCCAGGATCTCCACCACCTTGGGGTCGAAGATCACCAGGCAGAGCTCCTCGTCCAGAGACATAGAGCGCTGGTTGAGGTTGGCCGAGCCCACGCAGGCCACCATGCCGTCCAGCGTCAATATCTTGGCGTGCAGCATGCTGGGCTGGTAGCGCCAGATGCGCACCCCCGCCTCCAGCAGCGGCTCGAACTCGCTCTCGGCGGCCAGCAGGCAGACCCGCTTGTCGATGTGCGGGCCGGGGATCAGCACGTCCACCTCCACCCCCCGCTGGCGAGCCTCACGAAGCAGGCGAACGTAGGTGTCGTCCGGATTGAAGTAGGCGCTGGTGATCTGCAGCCGGCGCCTGGCCAGCTGGATGAGGGTGCGGAAGAGGATGGCGATGTCGGTCAGCCCCACCTGGGCGGCGCCCCGCACCGCCACCAGCGCAGTGTCCCCCACCGCCGGATGCTCTGGGAACTGATCGGCCTCGTCGAAGATGGGGTGGCCGGTCTCCATCCAGTTGCCGACGAAGGCCGCCGTGAGGCCGTCCACGGCCGGCCCTTCCACCCGGAAGTGGGTGTCTCGCCATTCGGTATGGTCTCGGGCATCGCCTTCCCACTCCTCGGCGATCCCCACCCCCCCGGTGAACCCGACCCGGTCGTCGCAGATCAAGACCTTGCGGTGGGTTCGGTTGTCCACTTCCCACACCTTCCAGGTGGTGGGCTTGCGGAACCACTCCACCAGCACCCCGGCCTCCTCCATCTGCTCGATGAACTCCCGGCTCATCTCTCGAGCTCCCAGGGCGTCGAGCAGCACTCGAACCCGAACACCGGCCCGGGCCCGTTCGGAGAGAGCGTCAGCGAACTCTCGGGCGATGTTGCCCGTCCAGTAGATGAACGTGAGGAAGTCGATGGTGGATGTGGCCTGGCGGATGGCCTCCAGCATCGAGGGGAAGATCTCCACGCCGTTGCGCAGCACCTCCACGTGGTTCCCCTCGGTGGCCCGGGCGTCCAGCAGGGCCTCCAGCACCCGTCGGATGCGGTGGAGATGGTCGCCGGCCGCTGAGGAGGTCATGGCATCGCCACCCTACTGAGGAAAACGGGACATCCTTTCCGATCGCCTTCCGGCACAAACCTGCCGTCTCACTCTCCGGCGGCAGGCCTCAGTCCCGCAACGCCTCCAGCAGCTCGTCCTGCAGGGCGAAGCTGGGCCGCAGCTTGGCGAGGTCGGCCATGTAGGTGATGTTCCACAGGATCACGTGCTCCAGGCCGGCCTCCGCAAACTGGCGCAGCTCGTCGAGCACCTGGTCGGGCGTGCCGCTCAGGGTGTACCGGTGGCACACCTCGGGAGGCACGGCCTGGAAGGCCGCCTGCGCTTCCGGGCCAGACAGACGTGTGGGGATGTAGTCCCGCAGCCCGTAAGTCCCCTCGCCCAGGGGATGAGGATGCCCCAGCTCCTCGAAGGCGGACGCGGGCAGGATGAGCATCCACCCGCGCACCAGGGGCGCCTCCAGCAGCCGCTCGACCTCCGCCGGGTCCTCGTCGAGCACCAGCAGCGCCCACAGCGCGGGGGTGATGTCCGCCGGATCTCGTCCCGCCCGCCGGGCGGCCCGCCCGATCTCCGAGAGGCCTTGCTGCCAGGAGCTCAAGCCTCGGTAGGTGGGGAGCCATCCGTCGCACCGGCGCCCTACCATCCGCAGCATCCGGGGCCCGTGCGCCGCTACCCAGATGGGCGGGTACTCCCCCACCTGGTACGGGCCCATACCACACACCGCGTCGCGCAGCCTCCAGAAATCGCCTTCCCAGGAGACCGGCTCGTCGTGCTCCCACAGCAGGCGGATGATGGCCAGTGCCTCCTCCAGCCTGGCGACGGGATGGGAGGTATCCAGCCCGTACGGCTCGAGGTTCTCGCCTTCCCCGGCGCCGATGCCCATGACCACCCTTCCCCGGGAGAGATGGTCGAGGGTGAGGAACTCCTGGGCCAGCATGGCAGGATGTCGTCGGACCGGTTCGGTGACCGCCGAGCCCAAGAGGATCCGCTCGGTGTGTACCGCGGCGGCCGCCATGGCCGCCACCAGATCCAAGAAGGTGTGGGGGTTGGGCATGAGCCGGGCCGCATCGGGGGTCCAGGCCTGCTCGGGATGCCAGCCCATCAGATGGTCCGGCCACCAGAGGGAGTGGTAGCCCTTCTCCTCGGTGCGGCGGACGTTGCGCAGCAGGCTCTCCACCGGGGGGACGGTGGTGCCGGCAGTGCCCACCCGGATCTTCTCCCTCCCCCGCTTGCCCCCATTAGATCTGAGGGCCCGGGCGGGCGCCATGCGGCCGGCCCTAGGAAGGAGAACCAAGCTTGCGGTAGGGCACGTCCTTGTCCGGGCGCGGCTCCTGAGGCAGGCCCAGCGCCCGCTCACCGAGGATGTTCTTCTGCACCTCCTCGGTCCCACCTCCAATGCTCAGCCCGGGGCTGAACAGGAACCCGTCGGCCCAGGCGCCGTCGTCGGGGGCGCGCCGATCGTGCCACAGCAATCCGTGCGGGCCCAGGACCTCCATGGCGGCGGCCATGAGTCGCTTGCCGAAACGATCCGCCATCAGCTTCTGGATGGCTGCCTGGAACCCGGGGTCCCGGTCGGCCACCAAGGCGGAGAGCACCCGCAGGCGGACAAAGCCCAGCACCCGATCCTCGATGTAGAGGCGGGCGGCGAGCTGTCGGTAGTTGGGGTCATCCATGAGCCGGTCGGGCCCCCGAGCGGCCGCCTTGGCGAGCTTGAGGAAGTCGGTCAGGGAGGGCCCGCCTCCCCACAGCGCCCCGGTGCCGCTGGTGAGGCTGATGCGCTCGTTGAGCAGGGTGGTCATGGCGGCCCGCCAGCCGGAACCGATCTCGCCCAGCACGTTGGCTGCCGGCACCCGCGCCTGGTCCAAGAACACCTCGCAGAACTCCTCGCCTCCCGTCATCTGCCGCAGAGGACGCACCTCCACGCCCGGCTGGCGCATCGGGAGGAGGAAGTAGGTAAGGCCCCGGTGCTTGGGCACCTCGGGGTCGGTCCGGGCCAGGAGGATTCCCCAGTGGGCCGAGAACCCCAGCGACGTCCACACCTTCTGGCCGCTCACCACGAACTCGTCCCCCACCCGCTCCGCACGGGTGGCCAGGCTGGCCAGATCGGAGCCGGCGTTGGGCTCGCTGAAGAGCTGACACCAGATCTCTTCCCCGGTGAGGATCTTGGGCAGGAAGCGTCGCTTCTGCTCCTCGCTGCCGTACTGCAAGATGGTGGGCCCCGCCCAGCCCACTCCGATCGGGTTGCCGGGACCGGGGGCGCCCACCCGGTTGAGCTCCTCGATGAGGATCAGACGCTCGGTCATCCCCAGGCCCCGCCCACCGAATTCCTCCGGCCAGTGCACGGCCACCAGGCGAGCCTCCTGAAGCTTGGCGTGCCAGGCCCCGGCCGCAAAGCCGGTCCCTACCGGTCCGCCGGGACCACTCAAGCCCTCCGCCTCCTGCGCATAGTGGCCCGGGTCCCAGTTGGCCTCCAAGAAGGCCCGCACCTCCTGCCGGAAGCTCTCGGTCTCGGCCGGATAGTCGAAGTCCACCGCCTCAGGATATCGGCTGCGTGGCAGCCCGACCGCAAGCAACTACCCGAGACCGTTGGCCAGGAAGTGCGCCACGGCCAGCGCCACCGCGTCCGGGCGCTCCATTGGAAGGAAGTGACCGGCGCCGGGCACGACCACCGCCTGAGCCTGGGCGAAGCGGGCCGCCAGCTCCTGCAGGAACGGGCCCCGGTGGCTGTCGGAGCGCTCCCCCGCCAGCAGCAGGACCGGTGCCGAAACCTCGCCCAGGCGCTCCCATGCTCCATGGGTAGTGGCCGTGCGATAGGTCTCCGCCTCGGCCCAAGGAGGGCATTTGAGCCGGTACCGGCCGTCCCGGACCTCCAGCCCTCCCCGCACGTACGCCTCCAGTGCCCTCGGGTCCCAATGGGCGAAGACCTCCTTGGAGGCGAAGTTCTCCCGGGCCTCCACCCGGGAGGGAAATGACTCCTTGCGCTTCTCGGCGCCGGCCGCCAGTGGGTGGTCGTGGTGGCGGCGGTAGGGCGGCGGGAAGATGATCGGCTCCAGCAGGACCAGTCCGGCGAAAACCCCCGGCTTGAGGATCTCGGCCATTGCCAGCGCCGTCGCCCCGCAGGAATGGCCGATGCCGATGGGCCGGCGGCCATCGTCCTCCAGCACTGCCAGGGCGTCGCGCCCGAAGTCCCACCAATCGTAAGGCGGCTCGACGATCGGGGAGTCGCCGTGGGACCGGGAGTCCCAGGCGATGACGGGGAGCTCTACCCCGCGCCCGCGCAGCTCGGCAACCACCGGGTCCCACACCTCCTTGCAGAAGCCGGTGGCGTGGGCCAGGTAGAGATGAGCAGGTCCCCGGCCCGGCCAGCGGCGCTGCGCCAGCCCCTCCTCCAGGCGCCTCAGGAGCCCGCCTCGTCGACCTGGAAGGGGCAGAGCGCCTGCTCGGGACCATTGCCGGCAAAGCGCCGGTAGAAGGTGCGGATGGATGCCTCGTCCACCTCGTCGAGCGTCAGGCGCTTGGTCCAGGCGGTCAGCACCACCGGCGAGGGGGCCCCTTCCCGGGGAGCGACCAGGGTGTAGTCCCCCAGGTCTCGGGCCAGGTCCTCCAGGCGCTCGACCTCTTCCTGGGGAAGCGAGGGCTGGTACTGGATCACCACCGCCCCGTGCTCCAAGCTGTGGATCTGGGCGATGTCGGGGACCTCGCTTCGGTGGACTCCGCAGGGGGCCGGCTGGGGACCGTGCGGACCGCTGGTGGGGGGGTCGGAGTTGTAGGCGGGAGTAGGGGCTCCCGGAGCGAGGTGCGCCCGACCCTGGTCGGGGAACGTCTCGGTCTCCTCCACCCCCGGCCCCGGTGGGCGGGTGACCACGAAGGCGACCACCCCGGCCAGCACCGCCAGGGCGAGCAGCGCCCAGGCGAGCTTCCTCTTGCGGGCGGCCGAAGCCTGGGCTGCCGCCCGCTCCTCCGCTCTCTGCTGCCGGCGGCGCTCCAACGCCTTGCCCTTTGATCGAGCCATCCACCTCTCCTGCGGTCGCCGGGTCGGAGAACCTAAGGCTCTAGCGGCGCGTGGCGCGCGGCTATTGCCTAAAAGTCCCGGCCGCCATGGTAAGGGCTGCGCTCATGAAGGCGCGCCCCGCCGGATCGTCCGCCGGAGGGCCTCCTCGAGCTCGTCCTGCCGCCGGCTCAGCAGCTCACTGGGTTGCGGACGGTAAGGGGCCGGATCGACGATGCGCCGGCGCTCCTCCGGCAACCGGCGGAGCTGCTTGGCGACCCGGTCTCTGATGGTCGACAGCTCCTCCGCCACCAGGCGGGCACCTCCCGACCACAACGGCTCCACCAGGGGAACACCCTCCAGCTGCTCGTCGGCCAGGGCCAGGACGTCGCCGGCGCCCGAGCGGAACACCTGTTTGCGGCCCGGCCAGGTTCGCTTGCCCTTGGAGAGCTTGAAGGTGGGGCGGTTCTCGTACTCGACCATCTTGTAAACGATGTCCCCGGCCGGGGCGTCTTCGCTCACGCCTACTGCCGTTCCCACACCGAAGCCGTCGATGGGCGCCCCCGCCTCCACCAGCTCGGAGATGGTGAACTCGTCCATGCCGGCACTGGCGAAGACCTGCACGTAGTCCAGACCGGCCTCGTCGAGAATGGCCCGGGACTCCTTGGCCAAAGCGGCATGGTCCCCGCTGTCCAGCCGGATGCCCCGCAGGCGCTCGCCGCGCCCCTCCATCTCCCGGCCCACGATGGCGGCGTTGCGCACCCCCAGAGCAGTGTCGTAGGTGTCCACCAGCAGCACCGTGTCCGACCCGTACTCCTCGGCGTAGGCGCGAAAGGCCTCCAGTTCGCTGGGAAAGGCCATCACGTAGCTGTGGGCCATGGTCCCGCTGGGAGGGATGCCGAGAGCTTGGGCGGCGGCCACGTTGGAAGTGGCTGCGAAGCCGGCCAGGTAGCTGGCTCGGGCCCACTTCATGCCCGCCTCCAGGCCCTGCGTCCGGCGCAGGGCGAAGTCCACGCAGGCCCTTCCCCGAGCAACCAGCACGCAGCGCGCCGCCTTGGTCCCCACCAGTGTCGGATAGCCGATCTCGTTGAGCACCAGGGTCTCGAGGAGCTGGGCGACCGGCAGCGATGCGGTCACCTCCAGCACCGGCTCGTCGGCGTAGAAGGCAGTCCCCTCGCGCATGCCGCGCACCTCGCCCTCGAAGCGCACCTCCGAGAGCCAGGCCACGAAGTCCGACTCGAAGCCCAATCCCTGCAGGTACCGCAGCTGCTCGGGCGAGAAGCGCCAGTCCTCCAGGTCGTCGAGCACCTGCTCGATGCCCATCGCCAGCAGGAAGCCGCGCTGGGGGGGGAGCTTGCGAAAGAAGCAGGAGAAGGTGGCGGGGGCGGTCATCCCCTCCTTCAGGTAGGACTGGCCCATCGTCAGCTCGTACAGGTCGGCCACCCCGCCCAGGGCGTCCGGGGGACCGAAGGTCACAGGGGCCTTCCCGCCATGGCGGGGACATCGACCCCGCGTCCGGCAGTCCACGTCGCCTCCGTGCGCCGCACCCGCATGCGGGCGTCCACCACCCGCAGTCCCCGGCCGGGGGGCAGCACCTTCACGGGGTTGAGGTCCATCTCGGCGACCTCGTGCAGCGCCTCCACCAGCGCCGACGCCCGCAGCAGGGCCTCCTCCAGAGCAGGGAGGTCGGCGGGGGCATTCCCTCGGTAGCCCTGCAGAAGCTTCAGCGACCGTATGTCGTGCACCATCTCTCGAGCATCCACGTCGGTGAGCGGGACGATGCGGAAGGCCACGTCGCGGAGGAGCTCCACGAAGATGCCGCCCAACCCGAACACCATGATGGGCCCAAAGGAGGGATCCTCGGTCATCCCGATGAGCACCTCGTGGCCCTCCGGCACGAACTCCTGGACGAGGGCGCCTCGAGCGTCGGGGACCGCCTCGGTGACCTTGCGGTAGGCGGCCCGCACCGCCTCATCGCCCCGCAGGTCCAGCGCCACCCCACCCACCTCCGACTTGTGCAGGACCGAAGGGGCGATCACCTTGAGCACCACCGGGCCACTCAGGCCATCGGCCAGCCGGGCGGCCTCCTCCTCCGAGTGCGCCACTGCCGAGGCCGGGCCGGCGAGGCCAAATGCGCCCAGGACCTCGTGCACCTCGACGGGCTCCAGCCAGCCTCCCTGCTCGCCCATCCGCTCGAGGGCGGCCTCCACCACCCGCCGGGCGTCTTCGGAACGGGCGTCATCGAAGCGCGGCGCCTCCCCTTGGGGACGCCTTCGCCACTCGGCGTAGCGCACGGTGGTGGCCAGGGCCCGGGCGGCCGCCTCCGGAAACAGGTAGGAGGGCACCCGCACCCCGGCCGTGGCCAGCTCGTCGGGCGCCCCCTTGGAGCGCATGAATACCGCCAGAAGGGTCTTCTCCCCACTCTGCCGGGAGGCCGCCCGGCGGATCACCTCCGCCACCTGGTCGGCGTCCTCCGGGCTGGCCGGGATGTAGATGGCCATGACCGCATCCACCTCATCGCTTTGCAGCAGTGCCTCCAAGGAGTGGCGGTACTCGTTGGGGCCGCCCGAAGCCACCAGGTCCACCGGGTTGCGAGTGGAAGCTTCGGGGACGAGGGCCCGGCGAAGCTCGCTCTGCAGCCCCTCCGACAGCTCGGGGAGCTCCAGGCCGTTCGACTCCAGGGCGTCGGCGGCCAGGATGGCCGGGCCCCCGGCATTGGTGATGATGCCCACCCGCCCACCCTTGGGTAGGGGCTGATTGGCGAGCAGCGAGGTCACGTCGAAGAGCTCGTCGAGGGTCTCGGTGCGGATCACTCCCGCCTGGTGGAAAAGGGCATCGACGGCCAGGTCCAGGGTGGCCAGGGCGCCGGTATGGCTACCGGCCGCCCTGGTCCCGGCCTCGGTGCGACCAGACTTCACCGCCACGATGGGCTTGCGCCGAGCGATCCGGCGGGCGATCCGCGCGAACCGGCGAGGGTTCCCGAACGACTCCAGGTAGAGCAGGATCACGTCGGTGGAGGGATCGTCCTCCCAGTAGAGCAGCAGGTCGTTGCCGCTCACGTCGGCCTTGTTGCCCACCGAGACGAAGGTGGAGATGCCCACGTCGAGCTGCCGGGCGTAATCGAGGATGGCGATGCCGAGCGCCCCGCTCTGGCTGGACATGGCCACGTTGCCCGGGGGCGGGAAGACGGGACCAAAGGTGCCGTCCAGGCGGACTGCAGGGTCGGTGTTGACGAGGCCCATGCAGTTGGGCCCCACCATCCGCATGCCGGCCGCCCGCACCACCTCGAGCAGCCGTCGCTCCCGCCGGGCCCCCTCCTCCCCCACCTCGGAGAAACCGGCGGAGATCACCACCAGGCCCCGCACCCCCTTCTGAGCGCACTGCCGCGCCACCTCGACCACCTCGGGGGCGGGCACCACCACGAAGGCCAGGTCGATGGCGTCGGGGACGTCGAGGACCGAGCGGTAGGCCCGCACCGAGCCGACCGTGTCGGCCGCCGGGTTGACGGGGTAGACGGGACCGCTGAAGGACTGCAGGAGCAGGTTGCGGAAGAGCCTGCCGCCGATCGAGGCCGGATGGCGGCTGGCCCCCACCACCGCCACCGAGGTGGGGTAGAGCAGGGGAAGGACGGAGGCGGCCACCGCCCGCCGCTCCCGTTCCTCGGCTACAGCTTGAGCCTCACTGGTCTGCAACGTGGGGAAGTCCACCGTGTAGACGCCTTCTTCCAGGTGGCGCTGCAACGTGTAGCCCGAGTTCCGAAACACCCTCATCATCTGGTAGTTGTCGGCGAGCAGGTAGGCGCGGAAGCTGGAGATGGCGTGCTCCCGGGCGTAGGTGGTCAGCAGCTGCAGCAGCTGCGTGCCGATCCCCCGGTTCTGCTGGCTGTCCTCGACGGCAAAGGCAACCTCGGCGACGGTGGGCTCTTGCGGCAGGCGCTCGTAGCGACCCACGGCGATGATCTGGCCCTCGCGCAGCACGGCGAACGCCATGCGGTGGTGGTAGTCGAGCTGGGTGAAATACCTCAGCTCATCGGGACTGAGGTCGCTCTTGGCGCGGAAGAACCGCTGATAGACGCTGTCGCGCCCCAAGCGGTGAAAGAAGCGGTAGAGGGCCTGGGCGTCCTCGGGGCGTATCGGGCGGACGTGGACCACGGAGCCGTCCTTGAGCACCACGTCCATCTCGTACTGGCCAGGATAGGCAGGCATGGCGGCTCCCAATCGCTCGGGCCGATTGTGCCATGCCGCGGTGTCCGCCCCGCCGAGGTACCCTCGGCCCGTGCCTGTGTGGTTCGAGCAGTTCGACCGGCTGGTGGTGGCCCAGCTGGAACGCTGGAGCGTCACGCTGCTGCGCGTCTCGCTGGGCATCGTCTTTTTGTGGTTCGGGGCGCTCAAGGTGTTGGACGTCACGCCGGTGGCCGAGCTGGTCGCCTCTACCGTCTACTGGGTGGATCCGGGCTGGTTCGTGCCGCTCCTTGGAGCTGTGGAGATGCTGGTGGGCCTGGGGCTGCTCGTTCGCCGCGCCCTGCGGGCAGTGCTGGCGGTGTTCCTCGTGCAGATGGCGGGGACCTTCCTGGTGCTGGTCATCCAGCCCGAGGTGGCCTTCTCAGAGGGCAACCCGTTCCAGCTCACCACCGAGGGCGAGTTCGTGATCAAGAACCTCGTCCTGCTGTCCGCCGGCCTGGTGGTGGGCTCGACGGTTCGGCGCCCCAGCGAGTCGTCGCACCCGGGGGAGGTGAAGGAGGTCCCCGTCTAGCCGGCGGTTGAGTACCCCCCGCTCACCGACAGCACCTGGCCGGTGATCCAGTCGCTCAGGTCGGAGGCCAGAAAGAGGATGGCGTTGGCGATGTCGATCGGCTCCCCCAACCTGCCCAGGGGGTAGGCCCGGGCCATCTTCTCCTCACCCCACAGCTCGATCAGGCCCTCGGCACCGGGCGTGCGAGTGGTCCCGGGAGCCACGCAGTTCACCCGCACCCCGAACCGGCCCACCTCCTTGGCCAGCGCCTTGGTGAACCCCACAACCCCGGCCTTGACCGCCGAGTACACAACCAGTTGCGGCTCCCCCACTCGGCCGGCGTCGGAGCTGACGTTGACGATGCTGCCCCGCTGACGCTCCACCAAGGCGGGAAGGAAGGCGCGGGTGACCTGGAGGGCGCCTTCCAGGCCCACCTCGATGTCTCGTGCCCAATCCTGGGGCTCCACGTCGAGGAACTTGGCCACCGTCCACACCGCCGCTCCGTTGACCAGCACGTCGACCGGTCCCAGCTCCGCTTCCGTCCGGGAAGCCACTTCCCGGCAGTCGTCCCAGCTGGTCACATCCACGGCGATGGGGACCGCCTTGCCGCCCGCCTGCTCGATCAGCGAGGCGGTCTCCTCGGCCGCTTCCCGGCGGACGTCCGCCGCTCCGACCGCTGCACCGGCCTCGGCCAGGCGTTGGGCCACCGCCCGCCCGATCCCCGACCCTGCGCCGGTGACGAAGCCATGACGGCCAGAGAGATCGATGCTCACCGACATGGGTTGCAGCATAGGAGGGCAACCGCTACCCCGACGGCGAAGCCGTCAGGCGAAGCCGCCTCACCTGATGGGGGCGCTTGCCAGGCCGGGCACGGTAGTCGGGGACGCCCAGTGCGGTGACCAGCATGGGTTCGGACTCCGTGTCGAAGAAGCGCTTCACCTCGTCGTCGAAGAACGTCAACCCGGTGGCTCCCAGGCCGAGGGCGTAGGCGGCCAGATGGAGCCATCCCGAGACGATCCCCGCCTCCAGTTGGGCCATCCGGTAGCCGCGGTCTCCCAGCCGCCCGAGCACCTCCCCGAGGGGGCTGGACAAGAAGACGGTGACGGCAGCATCGCCGCCGAGGGCCTGGCCCAAGCACAAGTAGGCGGTGCGCCGGCGGCTGGCCTCTTCGTGGATCCGCTGCAGGTCGCCCCTCTCCCAGCGATAGGCACCGGCGGGCACCCCTTCGACGGCATGGACCGCCAGCAGGCGCTCCACCAGGGAGCGCCCGGGGGCGACGAAGTCGGCGGTCACCGCTCGTCCCGCCGCCGCCAGGCACCACAGCAAGGCATCGCCAGAGATCGTGCCTCGGCTGAAGCGCCGCGCCGAGCCTCGCTGCAGGATCACGTCCTCGATGGTGGCGCTCCGCTCCTCCGTCGCCCGCCCGACCTGCTCGAGCGCCTTCACGGGGCCCAACTCGGCCCCCGCCCGGCGCCAGGCGGCCACCTGGTCCTCCATCTTCAGGGCCCCCGCCTGGTGCGCCTCCTCCAGCAGTGGGGAGCGGAGCGGCTGGGGGGAAAGCGGCTGGACCGCCAGCCCGAGCGGTTCCGGCGGGGGTGCCAAGACGGCCGCATGGGTAGCCGACCCCAGCGGCACCAGGACCAGGGGGAGCTCCTGCGGCTCGCCGAGGTCGAGCAGCGCGCTCACCTCGTCGTCCACGAATCCCCCCACCAGCCGGCAGGGCAGCCCGGCCGCTTCTGCCACGCTCAGCAGGTTGGCCAGGATGGTGCCCGAGTCCCAAAAGAGGTGGCGGTACCCCCGCTCCCGGTACTTCCAGGTGGTCCGCCAGGGGATACCGGTCAGCACCAGGACGGCGGCCGCCCGGCCCAGCTCCTCATCGGCCGCCGCCTCGGCCAGCACCCCCCGCAGGTCCCCGTCACGCATCCGCCGCAAGGTGAAGTCGATGGGACCGAAGTGGTAGACCCCCGCTTCCAGGCCGGGCAGGGAGCCGCACACTACGTACAGCTCGATGGGGTACAAGGCGCCCGCCGAGGGAGCCGCCCGAAAGAAGATGGTCCCCTCTCCCCGCCCGATCCGTCGGGTCACCCCCGCCGAGTAGAAGAGCATCCGGGCGACCTGAGCTAGGTCGAGGGCCACCGGTTCAACCCGGCCCAGGCCACTGAGGACCTGGGCGGCGGGAAGCGTGCTCTCCGGCAGCTCGACCGGCAGGTAGATGGGCTCCAGGTCGGGGTAGAACTTGAAGGGGAGCGGCTTGTTGGCCCAATCCAGGTAGCCACCCCCGCCCATGCTCGCCGGGCTGTGCTTGGTGCGCTGGTGGTAGCCGGGGGCGGTCATCCTGGGCTGGATGGTGCCCGCTACCTCAGCAGGTCGTTGAGCTTGCGCTCGATGTCGCCCTCATCCTCACCGGTCTTCTCCTTGATGACGCCGATGAGCTGCTCCCACCTGCCGGCGGTGCGATCCAGCTCGTCGTCGGTGAGGACGCCCCAGCTCTCCCTGATGCGCCCCCTCACCTGGTCCCACGCGCCTTCGAGCTGCAGCTCCCTGTCGTCGTCCATGACTTCCTCCCTTCGTCACCAACGCGTACCCGGCCGGGAAATCACCGAAACCGCCGGGTCACGCCTGCACGGAGGCGGTCGACGGAGCTCTCACCAGCTCGGCCCGGACCACTATCCGCTGGCGGGCGGAGCCCTTGGGATGGCAGGCGAACATGGTGAGGGTGGGCTGCTCGGTGGGGTCGGCTATCCACACCTCCTCGGGGGTGACGAAGAAGGTCTCGGTCACCCGGTAGCGGGCCACCTCTGCTTCCCCCGTCACTGACGCCCCAACATAGACCACGTCGCCGGGCCGCAGCAGGTCGAGGTCGTGGAAGGGGCGCGTGAGGACCGTCCGATGGGCGGCCAGCACCATGTTGCCCGAATCGCCGGGACCGGCGGTGCCCACCCAGTGACCGACACCCAGGTCGAGCACCGACATGGCCACGCCCTCCCGGATCACCTCCTCCACTTCTATCGACGGGATTCGCAGGCGCCCGATCTCGAAGCCGGCCGACTGAGCCGGCGCATGGGCCAAGGCTCGAGGCGGCACGAGCCGATCCCGAAGGGCGGGGGGCGCTTCGCCAGGTGGAGACGAGCGTATCCCTTGCCGCCCTGCGAGAGCCTCCCCCGGCTGCAGCGAGAGCCGGGGGAGATCGAAGGAGGGAGAAGGAGCGGGAGTATCTCTCGCCACCTGCGGGCCGAGGAAGAGGAGCATGCTGGCGACGACCAGCGAGATCGTCATCAGCCGGGCCGCCAGCCGCGGCCCGCCCGAAGCGCTCATCCCGAGCCCTCGGCCGGGAGGACCCCCGGGTAGCCGGGATCGCGGCGAGTGGGCCAGAACCTCTCGATCTGGGCGTTGAGCTCACCCCCCAGCAGGAGGGCGAAGGCGGTCACGTAGATCCACAGGAGGGCGACCAGCGGGGCGGCCAGCGGCCCGTAGGTGGTGTTGGACTCCAGCACGAAGCGGGCGTACGCACGCAGGCCGGCGCTTCCCAGCACCCAGAGCACGAAGGCCAAGACCGCACCGGGCAGCTCACGACGCCAGTCGGAGCCGTACGGGGGAGAGATGTGGTAGACGGTGGCCAGGATGAGGATGCCCAGGACGGCCACCACCGGCCAGTAGGCCAGGCGCCACGCCAGCTCGAAAGCCTGGGCCAAGCCGAAGCGGCTCGCCAGTGCCACCGCGGCCTCCGGGCCGAGCACCATGAGGGGGAGGATCACCCCGCTGCTGGCCACCGCCGCCACCGTCAGGGTGAATGCCAGCAGCCTGCTCTTCCAGAGCGACAGGCGCTCCTCGCGGTCGTGGGCGATCTCCAGGGCGGTGATGAACACCCGGCTGACCCGAGAGGCCGCCCACAGGGCCACCACCAGTCCGATGATGGTGATGTCGGCCCGGCCCTGCTCGAAGAGCCTGCGCACGGTGGGCTCCACGAAGCTCATGCTCTCCCGGGTGAGGAAGGTGCCGACGACGGCCAACACCCGGTCGCTGGCCTGCTCGGCGACCTCCGGGCCGACCAACCGTCCGATGTAACCGAGGCTGGCGAAGGCGGCCAGCAAAAAGGGGGGCAGGGCGAAGACGGCGAAGAAGGCCACCTCGGCGGCCAGCCCCGGAAGGCGGTCTTGGATGGCATCGGCGACGGTGCGGCGGGCCAGTGTCCACGCGGTCTGCAACCAGGTGGGAATCGGCCATTCCTGGGGACGGCGCAGCTCCACCATCAGCTCACCGTAGTCGGGGGCAAGCTGCTGGAGTGGCCCTGGTACCCGGGGTGGGACTCGAACCCACACGCCCTTTCGGACACAGGATTTTAAGTCCCGCGCGTCTGCCGTTCCGCCACCCGGGCGCGGCCCAATTCTGCCATGCCCGCCCTGATCCCCCTGATCTGATTGGGGGGCGCCTACCTGCCCAGCACCCCCTGCAGCTCCTGGACGTGGTCCTGGGTCTGCACCAGCAACGGGCGCAGCGCCTCCCCTACGTCGGGCAGGCCCATCTGGTGGACCTGGCTGATCCGCTCGCGGTAGCGCCCCAGCTGGCGCTCCTCGAGCTCCAGGTCGAGCTCCAGGGCCCGCTTGGCTTCGGGCTCGCTGGGTACCTCCGGCACCTCGGTGGTGGGGACGCCGCCCAGGAAGTCGATCTGCTGGGCCAGGATGGTGGCGTGCTCAAGCTCCTGGCTGAGGTGCTTGCGAAGCTCCTCGATGAAGCCCTGGTATTCGGGGCCCTTGATCGTGGCGACGTGCTGCACGTACTGCACGATCGACTGGTACTCCGTGCCCAGGTCCTCGTTCATCAGCTCGATCAGCTTGGCGGTGTCCACCCTCCGCTCCTCTGTTCGCCGGTGGCCCCTTTATAGCCAAGGTTCCTCACCAAGCCCATGGCCACTCCGTCCAACAGGTCGCTCTCCGAGACCACCACCCGATCGGCCCCGGTGCAGCGAACCGTTGCCTCCGCCACCACCGCCCCGGCCAGCAGCACCGGGGCCCGAGCAGGATCGAGCGAGGGGATGGCCTGCGTCTCCTCCAACGTCTGATGGGCCAGGTACTCGATCAAGCGCCGTAGATCGCCCAGCGACAGGCCGGCCCCGTGGACCAGGCCTGGATCGTACGAATCGAGCTGCAGGTCGATGGCGGCCAGGCTGGTGAACGTACCGGCCACTCCCGCCACCGTGGCCGGTCGGGAGGGAAACCGCAGGCCGGCCAAGAGCCGGGCGACCTCGTGCCGCGCAGCCTCCAGCTGCTCCCCGGTGGCGGGCCGGTCTGGGAGGCTCCGCTCGGTGAGGCGCACCGAGCCGATGTCCACGCTGGTCGATTGCGAGGGGCGCCGGTCGCCGAACACCAACTCGGTGCTCCCTCCGCCCACGTCGATCACCAGGAAGGGCGCCGGCAGCTCGCTCAGCCCGATCACCGCCCCGCCGAACGATAGGGCCGCTTCCTCGTCGGCGGTGATCGCCTCCGGGCGGAAGCCCAGCACCCCTTGAGCCCGGTCGAGGAACTCGTCTCGGTTAGAGGCGTCTCTCACCGCCGAGGTCCCCACCGCCCGAGCCTGCTGGACGTCCCAGTCGGACACCGCCCGCCGGTAGGTTGCCAGCACTCTCAAGGCCCGATCCATGGCGGCTTGGGAGAGGCGCGCGGTGGCATCCACGCCCTCGCCGAGGCGGACCACCCGCACCCGGCGGTCCAACCACGCCAGCCCACCTCCGGGACCCGGCTCGGCCACCAGCAGCCGGGCCGAGTTGGTGCCGATGTCGACGGCGGCGACCCGCAAAAGGCGCCTAGCGCGGCTCTCGCCAGCCCGGGTTGCGCACCACCCGCCCGTCCTGAGCGGTCACGCAGGGAACCCGGCAGTCAAGAGGCTCGATCCACGGCGCCACCTGCTCTCCGACCGGATTGTCGTGGCCCGCCCGGTAGTCGGCGTAGTGGGCGTGCAGGCACTTCACCCCTGCCCGGGCACCCCCCACCCCCCCGCCGGGGCGCGCTCGGGCGTCTTCCGGAAGAGCGGCGTCACGCTCGGCTGCGTACCGCTGGTGAGCCGCTTGCAGGCGGTGCCCGAATTCCGGGTGTGCGGCGGCGCGCCGGTCCATCGCTCGCACCCCTCCCGCCGACTCGAGCCGGCCCACCCGGCGAACCGCCAAGGGGCAGCTCAACCAGAAGCGAGTCGGGAAGGGAGTCCCGTCGTCGAGCAGGGGAGGCACCCGCACCACCACCGGAAGCTGGAAGGGGCACCCGAGCCGCCAGACCGTGTGAATGGCGGAGCGAAGCGGCCGACCTACCTGAGCCGCCACCACCGCCTGCTCGTCGAGGCGGTGGCTCACCGATCGAGCAGGTCCCGGCCGGTGAGGAAGTCCCATACCTCCTGCCACCAGCCCCCCGGCCAGGCCGGCTCCTCTTCGGTGAGGCTCCCTTCCCGTCGCTGGTCCTGGCGATCCTGGAACTCGGCGGGCGGCGACACCACCACGTAGGCCACCTCTCCCGGTCGCACCAGGCCGAACTCCTCCCGGGCGATCCGCTCCACCTCCGCCGGAGTACGCAGGGCCGCCGCCCGGTCCTCGAGACGAGCGTTCTCCTCCCGCAGCACCGCCAGCTTGTGCTCGGCCAGCTCCACGGCGCGTTGCTGGGTCATGATCCGCCGGAAGGGGAAGACGTAGGTGAGGACGGCGGCCAGCGCCACCAGCAGCAGCGCCGCCAGGACAGGATTGCTCAGCCGGCGCTTCGCCACCTGTGGCTCCGTCGATAGGGGGACCAGCCGGCGAAGCGGGCCTGGTCGCCCAGGCGCTCCTCGATCCGCAGCAGCTGGTTGTACTTGGCCGTGCGCTCCCCGCGGGCCGGGGCGCCGGTCTTCACCTGGCCGGCGTTGGTGGCCACGACCAGCTGGGCGAGGAAGGTGTCCTCGGTCTCCCCCGAGCGGTGACTGACCACCCGACCGTAGCCCGCTTCTTGGGCGTGCTCCATGGCGTGCAGCGCCTCCGAGAGGGAGCCGATCTGGTTGACCTTGACGAGGATCCCGTTGGCCACCTGCTCGTCGATGCCCCGCCGCAGCAGCTCCGGGTTGGTGACGAAGATGTCGTCCCCCACGAGCTGCACCCGGTCGCCGAGCCGCTGGGTGAGGCGCCTCCAGCCGTCCCAGTCGTCCTCGGCCAGCCCGTCCTCGATGGAGACCAGTGGGAACTCCTCGGCCAGCTCACCGAGATACTCCAGCATCTCCTCGGAAGTGAGCTTGCGCCCCTCGCCGTCCATCTGATAGGCGCCATCGTGGCGCAGCTCGGTGGCGGCCACGTCGAGGGCGAAGGCCACTTCCTCCCCGAGCCGGTAGCCGGCTGCTCCCACCGCTTCCGACAAGGCCTCGAGAGCGGCACGATTGGTGGGTAGGTCCGGGGCGAAGCCACCCTCGTCCCCCACATTGGTGGACAGGCCCCTGGCGGTCAGCACCCGGCGGAGGGCGTGATAGACCTCCACCCCGGCCCGCAGCGCTTCGCGGAACGAGGGGGCACCGACCGGCACCACCATGAACTCCTGCACGTCGACGGAGTTGGCGGCATGGGCCCCGCCGTTGAGCACGTTGAGCATCGGCACCGGCAGCAGACGGGCGGCCGGGCCTCCCAAATAGCGGAACAGTGGCAGCTCCAAGGCGGCGGCCGCCGCCTGGGCGACCGCCAGGGAGACGGCCAGGATGGCGTTGGCGCCCAGCCGGCCCTTGTTGGGCGTGCCGTCCAGGTCGAGCATCGCCTGGTCGATGCCCTCCTGGTCCAGGGCGTCCATGCCCTGCAGGACCGGGAAGATGCTCTCCTCGATGTGCTCGACGGCCCGCAGCACGCCCTTCCCGCCGTAACGGGCACCGCCGTCCCGAAGCTCGATGGCCTCGAGCGCCCCCGTCGACGCCCCGGAGGGGACCACGGCGCGGCCGAAGGCTCCGCCAGCCAGGAGCACCTCCGCCTCGACGGTAGGGTTCCCCCGGGAGTCGAGGACCTCGCGGGCCCGAATGGCTGCAATGGTCGTCACGGGCCCTCCTCGGTACCTGAATGTATCACGAGCGGGAGGGGAACCGGACGAACCCAAGGCAATAGCCGCGAGCTGGGCGCCACTACAACCTAAGGTTCGCCGTCCTTCACCGCTTCCCAGCGGGCGTCCAGCTCCTCCAGGCTGAGGCCCTCCAGGCTGCCCATTTGCTCCATTTTGCGAAAGCGCCGGGCGAAGCGGTCCACCGCCCGTCGCAGGGCCATGTCGGGGTCCAGGTGCAGATGGCGCGACAGGTTGACCACCGAGAAGAGCACGTCCCCCAGCTCCTCCTCGGCGGCCGCCGGATCGTCCAGCACCTCCCGCAGCTCCTCCACCTCCTCGGCCAGCTTCTCCGCCACCGGCCGGGGAGCGGGCCAGTCGAACCCCAGGGAGGACGCCCTGCGCTGCAACTTGGCCGCCCGCGCCAGCGCCGGCAGGCCCTCCGGGACGTCGTCCATCAGCGAGCCTCGCTGCTCCTCTTGCTGCTTGAGCCGCTCCCAGTTCTGGATCACCTCGTCGGCCCCGCTCACCACCACCTCCCCGAAGACGTGCGGGTGGCGCCGCACCAGCTTCCGGCGGATGCCTTCGGCCACCTCCTCCACGTCGAACACCCCCGCCTCCCGGGCCAGGTTGGCGTGGAAGACCGCTTGGAGGAGCAGGTCGCCCAGCTCGGCCTCCAGGTCCAGGTAGGCCGGGTAATCGGGCTCGCCGCCCGGGGCCTGGGGAGCAAGGCGCCCAATCACCTCGGCCACCTCGTATGCCTCCTCGATCAGGTGCCGGACCAGGCTCTGATGAGTCTGACGGGCGTCCCAGGGGCACTCGAGCCGCAGTCGGCGCACGGTGGCCACCAGCCCCGGCCATCCCACCGGGGGCGGCTCCAGGAACAGGGCGGCACGCGGGCCGGGGCGGCGGTGGTCCAGGTCGGCCAAGGGGACCCTCTCGATGAGCTCCTCGTGGCCGCCCAGCTCCTGCAGGACGGTGATCGGGGTCTCACTGGGCAGCAGCTTGCCGAGGGAGGCCTTCACGTCGGCCAGGACGGCGGGCCGGTCCACCTGGGCGATGACGGTTGGCACCTGGAGCAGCAGGGGGTCGGGGAGCGCCCGGCCGTCGAGCACCTGCAGGCCGGTCGACAGGGGGTCTAGCTGCAGCCGGGCAAAGAGCAGGTCGAGGAACGACTCCCCGACGATCACCTCCACCCGGATCCCGGCCTGCCCGGCCAGCTCGCGCAGCAGGACCACGCTTCGCTCACCCACGAAGGGGCTGCCCGGCACCGCGTAGGCCACCTCCCCGCGGTGAGCCTCTTGCGTCACCCACTCGGCCAGCCGGCGGTACACCGACTCCAGGTCATCGCCGCTCTCGTACAGCCCATCCCCGCTCTCCACGGGGCGCAGAGCCGCCAACTGGTGTGCGGCCGGGTGCTGCAGGGTGCGCACCAGCACCTTGCGCTCCGGGTCCATGAGCACACTGCGAGGAAGGTCCTCCAGCCGGTCGAGGTCGCCTGGGCCCAGCCCGACCACCACCACTGTCCCCGCCCTCACTCGGAGTCGTCGGCGCCCTCGGGAGCGAGGACCCGCGGGACCGGGTCGGTGCTCCAGGTGCCGTAGCGCTCCTCGATCTCCACCTCCGCCTCGCCCAGCGCCTGCAGGAAGAACTCTTGGAAGGCCTCGCCGGCCCGCTGCTGGCTGAGCTGCTGGGCAAGCTGCTGGCGCACGTCCTCGAAGACCGGCGTATCTCGGGAGCTGACCTCGATCACGTGCCAGCCGAACTGGGTGCGCACCGGGCCCACCAGCTCCCCGATGGGGGCCTCCAGCACCGCTTGGGCGAACTCCGGGGCATAGGTGGCGGCCGACGTGCAGGGCAGCTCGCCGCCTTCCGAGGCCTCGTCGAGCGACACCTCGTCCGCCACCTCGGCGAAGTCCTCGCCGTCTTCCAGCCGTGCCTTCGCCTGCTGCGCCTCCTCTTCGGTCTCCACCAGGATGTGGCGGGCACAGACGGTGGTGAGGTCGGCGAGCGCTTCCTCGTAAGAGGCGCGCAGCTCCTCCTCGGTGGGCTCTTCTTGGTCGGCGGCCAGCTGCTCGTCGACGGCTTGGCGCAGCGCCTGCTCCAGCGCCACTCGCCGCAGGACTTCCCTGGTGGCGCCTTGCGACTCCAAGAACTCCTCCACCGAGGTCCCCTGCTCGGTCTCGATCTGGCGCTCCAGCTCCTCCAGGTTGGCCTCCACCCGTTCCTCGTCGACCTGGGTGCCGAAGCGGTCCTCGAGCTCTTGGACGAGCGCCTCTTGGGCGATCACCCGGAACAGGTCCTGCCGGAACTCCTCGGATGCCACCGTCACCTCGGGCCGCAGCTCGGACACGTCCGACAGGTACACCGGCTCGCCGTTCACGGTGGCCACCACCTGCCCGCCCTGAGCACACGCCAGGGCGACCATCGCCAGCGCCAGGACAACCCACCGCAGGCTGCGGCTCACGAAGGGCTCTCCGGCCACATGGCCCGCAGGAACCCCACCAAGGAGGGCACCAGCCGGTCGGCAGGCGGAGAGGGGAGGAAGAGCACCTGCTCGCCTGCCTGCAGCACCGCCCGCGGCGCAAGTCGCTGCAGGCGCACCTCCTGGGAGGCAGACAGGGTGACCGGGGCCATCCGCACCTCGTGGCGCAGCTTGACCACCTCGCCCAGCCCCACCCGCAGCGCCTCCACCCGCAGTCGGGCCACCTCCAGCAGGGCGGCCGCCTCCTGCGGAGGCCGCCCGTAGCGGTCCTCCCACTCGGCTGCCACGTCGGCCACCTGCTGCTCGGTCTCCGCCAGCGCCAGGCGCCGGTAGGCCTCGAGGCGCGCCGCCTGGTCGGGCACGTAGTCGTCGGGCAAATGGGCATCGACGGGGAGGTCGATGCGCACTTCCGGAGGAGGGAGGTTCTCCGCCCCCCGGCCCTCCAACTCCTCCACCGCCTCCGCCACCAACTGGCAGTAGAGGTCGAAGCCCACCGCGGCGATGTGGCCCGACTGCACCTCACCCAGGATGCTTCCCGCCCCGCGGATCTGCAGGTCCTTCATGGCCAGCTGGAAGCCGGAGCCGAGATCGGTGAACTCCCCCACCGCCTCCAGCCGGCGGTGGGCGTCCTCGCTCAGCGATTGGTGGGCCGGGTGGAACAGGTAGGCGAAGGCGCGCTGGCCCGAGCGCCCCACCCTGCCGCGCAGCTGGTAGAGCTGCGCCAGGCCCAGCAGGTCGGCCCGCTCGACGATGAGGGTGTTGACTTGAGGGAGGTCGAGGCCGGCCTCGATGATGGTGGTGGCGACCAGCACGTCGTGCTCCCGATTCCAGAACTCCAGCATCACCTGCTCGAGTTGTCCCTCGCTCATCTGGCCGTGGGCGACCGCGTAGCGGGCGTCGGGCACCAGCGAGCGCAGCCGCGCCAGGGCGTGGTCGATGGACTGCACCCGGTTGTGCACGTAGAAGACCTGGCCCTCCCGCAGCAGCTCGCGGCGGATGGCGGCCGCCACCGCCTGCTCATCCTGGGGGCCCACGTAAGTGAGGATGGGGTGGCGGTCCTCAGGTGGGGTGCGGATGTGGCTCACCTCCCGGATCCCGGTGAGGGACATCTCCAGGGTGCGGGGGATGGGGGTGGCGGTGAGGGTGAGGACGTCCAGGGAGGTGCGGAGGGCCTTGATGCGGTCCTTGGCCCCCACCCCGAAGCGGTGCTCCTCGTCGACCACCAGCAGGCCCAAGTCGCGGAAGCGGATGTCCTCCGAAAGCAGCCGGTGGGTGCCGATCACCACGTCCACCTCGCCGGTGCGCAAGCCTTCCACCACCTCCCGCTGCTGGCGTGGGGAAAGGAAGCGAGACAGCACCTCCACCCGTACCGGGTAGGGGTCGAAGCGTTCCCGAAAGGTCTGGTGGTGTTGCTGGGCCAGCAGCGTGGTCGGGACCAGCACCGCTGCCTGCTTGCCGTCCTGCACCGCCTTGAAGACGGCCCGTATGGCCACCTCGGTCTTGCCGAAGCCCACGTCACCGAAGACCAGGCGGTCCATGGGACGGGCCGATTCCATGTCCTCCTTGACGTCCTCCACCGCCTGCAGCTGGTCGGGGGTCTCCTCGAAGGGAAAGCCGGCCTCCAGCTCCTTCTGCCAGGGCGTGTCGGAGTCATAGGAGAAGCCCTCCGCCGCCGCCCGGGCCCGGTGCAGCGCCACCACCTGCTCGGCCACCACCGCCACCGCCTGGCGCACTCGGGTACGGGTGGCCGACCAGTCGGCACCTCCCATCCTGGAGACCCGGGGCTCCTCGCCGCCGGTGTAGCGGCGGATGGCGGCCAGCTGGTCGGTGGGGACGTAGAGCTTGTCGGCGCCGGCGTAGGAGACCAGCAAGTAGTCACGCTCCACCCCGGCCATCGTGCGGGTGACCAGGCCCTCGAAGCGACCGATGCCGTGACGGTGGTGGACCACATAATCCCCCGGGGACAGGTCCCGGTACATGTCTTCCTCGGCGGGGGGGCGGGGGCGGCTTGCCCGGCGGTGGGCGCGGCGGCGCCCGGCCACCTCCTGCTCACCCAACACCGCCGTTCGCAGGGGCGGGAGGACGAAGCCTTGGTGGATGCCGACCGGGAGCACGGCCGATCCGGGTTGCTCGAGCGCCCCTCGCCGCGCCAGGTCCAGCCCGGCTTCCGCCAGCACCCGGGCCACCCGGTCGGCCGCTGCTTCGCCGTCCATGGCCACCACCACGTCTATGCCTCGCCCTCTCAGCCTGCCCAGGGCCTCGGCCACCGATTCGGGGGACCCGGGGACCGCATCCAGGCCCCGGGCCTCCAGGAGGGGATCAGAGGGCCGGGTGGGAATGGGCGGCGCGTCGAGGGTGTCGAGGCCCTCCAGGGCCTCCTCGAGGGGAAGGTAGAGCGGAGGATGCCGGCCGGCCTCCGGGGCACCCTGCCCCCAAGTGGGCGCCAGGGCCGCGGCCAACTCGCTCTCCTCCTTGACGAGCTCCCCGCTCCGGTCTCCGGCCCGCACCGGGTCGAAGACCACCACCAAGGCGTGCCGGGCCTCGTGGAGGAGGGTGGACGGCGGGGCCAGCCACGGCAGCCAGGACTCCATGCCCGAAAAGAGCAGGCCCTCGGCGAAGTACTCCCAGGTGGCGGCGGCCCAGGGCTGGCGGGCGGAGAGCGCCCGGGCCGCCTCACGAACGGGTGGGTCGGGGCGGAACTCGCGGGCCGGGTAGGCCACCAGCGCCTCGGTCTCGCCGATGGAGCGCTGCGAGCCGACCGAGAACGTGCGGACGTCCTCGACCGTATCCCCCCAGAGCTCCAGCCGCACCGGCTGGTCCTGCTGAGCGGGGAAGACATCCACGATGCCTCCCCGGACCGCCAGCTCGCCCCTGGCCTCCACTCGATCGGTGCGCCGGTAACCGAGGGCGATCAGGGCCTCGATCAGGTCGTCGCGGTCCCGCTCCTCACCCGCCCGAGCGGTGACCGGCTCCACCGGGGAGGGGCTGACCCGCTGGGTGGCGGCCCGAACCGAAGCCACCACCACCGTGCCCGGCCTGCCGGCTTGCAGCAGATGGCGGCCCCGGGCCCTGAGGGCCATGGTGACCAGGTTGGGGGAGAGGTGCTCGAAGGGCAGGGTTTCCCAGGCCGGCAGCAGGGCAGCGTCGTCGCTGAACAGCGCCAGGTCCTCGGCCAGGTCCTCGGCCTGGCGCTCGGCGGGCACCAGCGCCAGCACCGGCCGGTCGACGTGCCGGCCCAGCCCGGCCAGCAGGTAGGCCCGGGCGGAGGGAGGCACCACCAGGCGCCCGGGGACCGGGGGAAGGTGCTGCGGCCGCCAGCGGCCGACCAGCGGGGCGAGGGGTGCGGGCATGGCCGCCGCATGGTAGTGACGGCCGGTGGCTCCCCCTCCGGCTGGTCAGCGCCGGCGCAGGTGGCCGTGCTCCACGTACCAGGCCACCATCCGCTGCAAGGTCTCCTCCACGGGCGTGTAGCGCAATCCCAGCTCCCGAGAGGCCCGAGAGCCGTCGTAGGCGTGACCATGGAGGAGGGTGCGCACCATCTCCCGGCAGACGGGGGCACGCCTCCCCATCAGGCCGGCCGCCCGTTCCACCATTGCCGCCGCGGCCGTGGCCAGGGCG
Organism: Actinomycetota bacterium; assembly: GCA_030776765.1. Classification (GTDB taxonomy): domain Bacteria; phylum Actinomycetota; class Acidimicrobiia; order Spongiisociales; family JALYHC01; genus JALYHC01. The sequence continues at coordinate 28,930 of JALYHC010000147.1, forward strand.
GGAGGCAGTGCATGGACCCCCAGCTCGGTGCCGGTGACCCGAGAGAGGAGCGAGATGGCCTCAGCGGTGGTCAGGGTGGCGCCGCTCAGGAGGTAGCGGCGGCCGGGTGCTCCCTTCTCCTCGGCGAGCAGGTGGCCTCGTGCGCAGTCCTCCACGTCGACCATGCTGATGCGGGTGTCCACCACCACCGGCAGCCTCCCGTTGAGAACCTCGAGGAAGAGCTTGGCGGTGCCGGTGGTGCGCTCCGGGCCCTGCACAGAAGAGGGGTTGACCGACACCACCTCCACGGAGCTCTCGCCCAGCACGGCCTGCTCCGCCTCGTACTTGGAGCGCTCGTACTGAGACAGGAACCAGCCGCGGTGCTCCGACTCCTCCCAGCCGACCGTCCCCTGCCGCTCACCTAGCGTGGCCGCCGAGGAGGTGTAGACCACCCGGAGGACGCCGGCGGCGGCAGCGGCTCGCACCGCGTTGCGCGAGCCGTCCACGTTGACCCGGAACAGCGCGCTGGGGTCGTCTGGGCACAGGGCATTGAGCCCGGCGGCGTGGTAGGCGACCCGGCAGCCCTCCATGGCCCGCAGGAGCGACTGGAAGTCGAGCACGTCTCCCTCCACCGGGGAGGCTCCCAGGTGTCGCAGCCGGGACGCCGATCCGGCAGAGCGGGTGAGAGCTCGCACCTGCCTGCCCTCTCCCACCAGCCGCCGCAGGATGGCGCCTCCCACGAAACCGGTCCCCCCGGTGACCAGGACCGTCTCGTTCAACGCAGGCCGCCCTCCACCTGCTCCGGGGAGCGCAGCGCCGGCCAGATCCGCACCAGGTACTCGGCGCCCGAGGCGATGGTGATGGCGGCGGCCAGCACATCACCCATTCATCGGTGTACAGGGGACCGAGGCGCGGGGGGAAGCGCAGCATGGCCATGAAGATGGCCAGGAACTGGAGGTTGGCCTTGAGCTTGCCCCAGACTGACGAGTGCAGCACGATGCGGTCCACCGCCGCCAGGCCACGCAACGCCATGACGACGATCTCGCGGGCGACGATGATGAAGGTCACCCAGGGCGATGCCCGGCCCACCGCCACCAGGGCGAGCAACGCCCCGGTGACCAGCAGCTTGTCGGCGGTGGTGTCGAGAAAGCTGCCCAGCACCGTGGTGATGCGGAAGCGCCGGGCCAGGTAGCCGTCCAGGAAGTCGGTGAGGGCGGCGCCGGCGAACACGATGGCCGCCAGGCCGAAGGAGTGGGCGAGCTTTCCCTCCAAGAGCACCAGCGCCATCACCACCGGAACCAGCGCGATCCGAACCACCGTCACCCAGGCAGGAACCGAGATGGCGAAACCCTCCCGCGAGCCGAGCCATGGTAGGCCGAACCTCAGGCTCCGCTGTACCGCCAGGCGCCACTATTACCTAAGGTTCGTGCGATCGGAGCAGCTCTAGCACCCGTCGCTCGACCTTGGGACCTTCCGACCAGCGAGACTCCAGGT
>JALYHC010000148.1 GCA_030776765.1 Actinomycetota bacterium
TGTACGGAAGACCATACAAGTTGCCAGCTCGACGTGCGAACCTCAGGTTCTACTGGCCTGCTGAGCGCGACTACTGCCTAAAAGTCGGTTTGCGCAGCGGAGAGGGCCGTTTGACTGGCGAAAGTAGCAGCAGGCAGGCTCATGCCCCTGGGTCGTACTCCAATGCCCGCTCGAACTCCTCGAGCAGCGCCAGGCTCTCCTTCGCCTCGGTCTCGTCGAGGACGGAGACGGCAAAGCCGGTGTGGACGTCCACCCACTCTCCCGGCCGGACCCCCTTCGGCTCCAGGAGGCCGACGTTCACCTGCCGCTTGGCTCCTCCCACCTCCACCATCGCCAGATGGGGGTGGTCGGGAAGGACCTCAACCACTCGGCCCGGGATGCCCATGCACACGGCAACTCCTTGCGTCACTTGCCAGCCTATCTCGCCTGGACGAATAGCGAATGCTGCAACTGACATCTAGGTGGGCCTCGCCCTACCAACGGGGGATTTCCCGGGTAGCGTCGGGAGGAGGAACCTGTGGGATATCGTCGCCTCTCCCGAGTGCTGGCGTTGCTGCTGGCCGCTTCCTGCATCACTCAGCCGCAGGAGCCGACCACCACCGCCGGAGGGGTGACGGAGACCTCCGCCACCACACTCACCACCGCGGGAGCGACCACCACCAGCGCCGCGGCAGCTCCAAGCGAGGGGGCCACCCTGGTGGTGGCCATCGACAGCGATCCCGGGCACCTCAACCCGGCGATCACCACCAGCGGCAGCACCCACACCGCCTCCGAGCTGCTCTATAACGGACTGGTCGACCTGGGGCCCGACCTCGAGCCCTTGCCCGAGCTGGCGGAGAGCTGGGATGTCGAGGAGGACGGAGCCCTCTACCGCTTCCACCTGCGCGACGACGTCACCTGGCACGACGGCACGCCGTTCACCTCGGCCGACGTCCAGTTCAGCTTCGAGGAGGTGCTGCTCGAGCTCCATTCGCGGACCGCCGCCTCGGTCGGCACGGCCATCGAGTCGATCCAGACCCCGGACGACCACACCGTGGAGTTCCGCTTCCGGCAGCCCTATGCCCCGCTGCTCCGGCAGCTCAACGTCACCGAAGCCCCCATCGTCGCCCGCCACGTCTATGAGGGCAGCGACCTGCAGGAGAACCCGGCCAACACCTCCCCGGTGGGGACCGGGCCCTTCCAGTTCGTGTCCTACAGCCCTGAGGCGGAGATCGTGCTGGACCGCAACCCGGACTACTTCAAGGAGGACCTGCCCCACCTGGGCCAGGTGGTGATGCGCATCATTCCCGACGAGGGCAGCCGGGTGATCGCCTTCGAGGCGGGCGAGGTGGACTGGCTGTGGGGCGTCCCCGGGTCCGACCTGGCCCGGCTGCAGGCCGACCCGAACGTGGAGTTCATCCAGACGGCCATCAACCCCGGTGGCCAGAACTGCATCACGACCATCAGCTACAACCTCGAGCGCCCCATGATGCAGGACCTGCGGGTGCGACGGGCCATCGCCCACGCCTTGGATCGGGACCAGTTCGTGGAGCGGGTGCTGTTCGGCGAAGGGCGGGTGGCGGCTGCCCCCATCCACAGCGGCATCGCTTGGGCCCACGCCACCGGCCTCCCCATGCCGGAGCAGGACCCGGCCGAGGCCCAGCGCCTGCTCGAGGAGGCTGGCTGGACGACCGACGGCGGCGCTCCCCGCACCGCCCAGGGCGTCGAGGGCGTCCCGGACGGCACCCCCCTGGCCTTCAATTTCCTGCACTTTCCCACCTTTGCCGCCTACGGCGAGTTGCTACGGGCCCAGCTCGCCCAGGTGGGCATGGAGGTCACGCTGCAGCCGCTCGACCCGCCGGTGTTCGTGGAGGCGGTGTTCACCGAGCGGGACTTCGATACCAATATCATCTCGTACTGCAACGGCACCGATCCGGAGATCGGCGTGCGCCGCATGTACATTTCGGGGAACATCGCCCCCATGCCCTTCTCCAACTCCTCGGCCTACCGCAACGAGCAGGTGGACCGGCTCTTCGACCAGGCGCAGCGGACGGTGGGCCTCGACGCGCGGGGGGAGATCTATCGCCAGATCCAGGAGATCGTGGTCGAGGAGCTGCCCTACTTCTGGGTGGTGGAGCCCCTCTCCACCCGCGCCTACCGGTCGAGCTGCTCGGGCTTCAAGCCGTCCGGGCACTTCGCGGAGACCGCCATCTGTGAGCAGTAGGCGGAGAATTTATCGTGTGGTCGATCTCAGGCAGGGATATCCCACAGGCAGAACTGCACGCAGAACTGTCGGGAGAACTCGGGGTTAGGACACCCTAGGTGCTTCCTGTCATCGCTGGCCCAACCTGGTCTTCCGTAGGCGCAGGCCGTCTCACTGCCCGAACTCGCTCTCTCGGCTTGCCAGCGCAGGGTCCACACCGACCAGCGCTCCCGCAGCTCCAGCAGGTCCGCCGGCCCCGACCTGGCGCACGGACCACTCAGGCCGATCAGGGCCGCCGCGGCCGGGCGGCCAGGCGGTCTGCCTTCTCCGCCAGCGGACCGAGGGCGCCGGCGATCGCCTGCAGCTCCCGGTTGAGACGGGTCACCGAGGCCCCGATGGAAGCCGTCTGCGACTCGATGGCCCTGACGCCGAAGGTGATCTTGGCCAGCGTCTCCGTCACCAACTCGAGGCGGCGGCGAATAGCCACCAGGTACACCACCAGCACCACAAGCACCAGGACGATCTCGGCCACGGTGAGCACGACGAGCCACCTCACGGCCGGCCCCGGGAGCTGAGGAAGGCGTCGTGGCGGAGAGCCTCCTCCTTGAGCTCGGCGACCGCTTGGGGGGTCTGGCCGAGCATCCAGGTGGTGGCGGTGTTGGCCGCCACCCTGGTGCCGGCCTCCCAGGCCGCCTGCACCTCGCGTTCGATCTGGCCCACCGCCCTGAGGAGCGTCTGGAGCAGGGCGACCGCCACCAGCGCCACCACCAAGCCCAGGCCAAGGGCGATCCACCAGAGCGTGGTGTCGGTCATGTCCCGCCTCCGAGGGCGGATCGAGCTTGGGCGGCATGGGCGGTGATGGACTCCACGGTCTGGTTGGTGGCCTCCACCTCCCACAGGCCTAGCGTGTTGCCGTGGGCCATCTCGAGGGCCCGACGGATGTCGGCCGCCTGACGGGCGATCTTGCGGGCGGACAGGATGAGGATGGAGAGCAGGATCACCACCACCACCACCGCCGCCGCCCCCGCGACGTACCCGATCAGCCACCCGGTGCTCATCAGCGATCCTTCCGATAGGCCCTTCCCGAGGGGCCTATATGCGGAAGCACTCTACCTCCCTGGCCCTCCCGCTGCCGGAGGGGAGCTTTAGTAGATGCTCACGTCACATAGGGCCAACCTCCAACCTATTGTTAGCTCACCGCAGTCGAGCGGCGGAGGGTAGATGGCCCACAGCCAGGCATCGGCGATGACCCCCGCCCAGCAGCTCCTCGAGGTGCTGGGCCCGGTGGAGCGCTTTCGACACCCCGAGGAGTACGGCAACTTTGGCCTGCCGGCCGGCGTCACCCAGGAGGAGTTCCTGGAGCCGGTCGCCAAGGGGGGGCCCGCCAGCCGCCTGGGCCCTCTCGAGAACGTACACGCCTTCTGGTTCGCCGGCATGAGCTGCGACGGCTGTTCCGTTGCGGTGACCGGAGCCACCGCACCCTCGGTGGAGAGCCTGCTCCTCGGCGCCCACCCCGGCCTACCCCGGGTCACCCTGCACCACCCGGTGGTCAACCTGGAGTCCGGCCCCCACTTCATGCGAGCGCACGAGGCGGCGCTCAAGGGGGAGCTGGACGCTCCCTACGTCATCATCCTGGAGGGGTCGATCACCGACGAGACCGTCGCGCTGGAGACGGGTGGCTATTGGGCCGGGCAAGGCGAGCAGCCGTGGGGCCCCGACGGCCAGGAGCGAACCGTCTCCACCGACGAGTGGATCGCCCGCCTGGCCCCCAATGCGGCCGCCGCCATCGCCATCGGCACCTGCGCCACCTGGGGCGGCATCCCCTCCGCCCACGGCAACCCGACCGGGGCGATGAGCTTGATGGACTTCCTGGGCAAGGACTACCGGAGCGCCTACGGGCTGCCGGTGGTCAACATTCCCGGCTGCGCCCCCGTCGGGGACAACTTCACGGAGACGGTGGCGGCGGTCCTCTACTTCCTGCAGGGCTTCGGTCCGCTACCCGAGTTCGACGAGCTGGGCCGGCCCGCCTGGCTGTTCGGGGAGACGGTGCACCGCCACTGCGTGCGGGGCGCCTACTACGAAGAAGGCGACTTTGCCGGCGAGTTCGGCGACCCGGAGTGCCTGGTGGAGATCGGCTGCTGGGGACCGGTGGTCAACTGCAACATCACCTCCCGGGGTGCCATCAACCACGTGGGGGGCTGCATGAACTCGGGCGGCGCCTGCATCGGCTGCACCATGCCCGGCTTCCCCGACAAGTTCACCCCCTTTTACAGGCGCCCGCCCGGCTCGAGGGTGTCCACTGCCGCCTCTCGCGTCGTCGGCGGCATCTTGCGGCCATGGCGCTTGCACACCAATGACCACCTCAACCGGGAGGTGCGCTGGGACCTGCACCAGGACATACCCAGCGGCTGGGCCCGGGAGAAGTCTGAGCCGGGGATGATCGCCAAGGTGGGCCACCGCTTCTACGACAAGCTTCGGCGGGCCACCGACACCGGACGCCGCCCCGGTGAGGAGTGGGGCAAGCGCCAGGAGTGGACCAAGGTTCGCCGGCCTTTCTTCGAGGAGCGGGACATCGAGGCCGAGGAACCAGTGACCCACGGGCACGAGGAGGCCTAGTCAATGTGCTTCAAGAACCTGCCCATCGAGTTCGACCAGGCCGGTAACGCCCAGCTCCGCCAGGGGATTGCCGACCCCTACTCGACGACCACCACCAAGCCACAGGTGGAGAAGACCGACGCCGAGCGCGAGGAGCAGATCCGGCGCCTCATGGCCGCCAACGGCCACATCAAGGATCTCAACATGGACCCGGTCACCCGCATCGCCGGGGCGCTGGCGGTGAACGTGACCGCCGACCTGCGGGAGGGGCGCTACCTGGACGCCCGCTCCCAGGCCACCCTGTTTCGGGGCTATGAGGTGATCCTCATGGGCCGGGACCCCCGCGACGCCATCTTCGTCTCCTCCCGCGCCTGTGGAGTGTGCGGAGGGGTGCACTCCCATGCGTCGGCCTACGCCATCGAGATGGCCATGGGCCTCACTCCTCCCCCGCTCGGGACGGTGGTGCGCAACATGCAAGAGGCTGCCGAGATGGGCTACGACAACCCGCTCCACCTCTATCTGCTGGCCGGGCCCGACTACTCAGAGGCGGTGATCCGCTCCGCCAACCCCGAGCTGTGGACGAAGGCCGAGAACTGGCTGTGCCCCAATGAGAAGAACCACGGCTTTCGGACCATGGCCGACCTGATGACGGCCCTCAATCCGCTCACCGGCTCGCTCTACAAGGAAGGCCTGGAGTTCACCCGCCTCTCCCGGGAGATGTTCGTGATCCTGGCGGGCAAGTACCCCCACCCGCAGACGGTGGTGCCAGGGGGCGTCTCCTCCACGGTCACCTTACAGACCCTCAACGAGTACCACTCGCGGCTCGGCAAGATCTTCGACTACGCCCAGCGCATGATGGCCGTCTGGGACGACATCCCCGGGTTCTTCTTCGAGGCCGACGAGCGCTATCGCATGGTGGGCTACCGGCCGGCCAATTTCATCGACCCCGGCTACTGGGACGACCCCTACCTCTACGACGCCACCTACCAGACCTGTAATGAGTGGGGTGAGCGCCGCTGGTCGACGCCGGGGGTGGTCATCGACGGCGAGCTGGTAACCACCCGGCTCACCGACATCAACATCGGCTGGGAGGAGTTCGTCGAGCACTCCTACTACGACAACTGGGGCGGCGACCGCTACCGCACCGACCCGCTCGGAAACCCGATCAGCCCTTACCACCCCTGGAACAAGCAGACACTGCCCAAGCCATCCCAGAAGAGCTGGCGGGAGAAGTACACGTGGGCATGCACCCCGCGGTGGGACCGCAAGGTGGTAGAGGCGGGCGCCTACGTTCGCCTGCTCACCACCGCACTGGCCCAGAAGCAACCGGAGAACGAGTTCATGGAGGCCACCGGGCACAGTGTCAGGATGCTGGTCCCCAAGTCGGTGAGCGCCGAGCGCGAGTGTGAGTGGCAGGTGCCCAAGGTCTGGAACGCCTTGGAGCGGAACCGGGGCCGCGCCTACCACTACCTGTTCTCGCAACTCATCGGGCTGGCCAACCTGCTGGAGGCCTACAAGCTGTTCAAGGCGGGCGAGCGCCGGGTGGCCGCGGTGCCTCCGGCCGAGCTCGACGACCACATCCCCAAGGACGAGCGCCGCAGCGTGGGCTGGTGGGGAGCTGGGCGCGGCTGGTTGACCCATCATCTGGTTATGGACAACGGCAAGATCGTCAACTACCAGATCTGCACGCCCTCCACCATCAACGCCTCCCCCCGCGACCCCTGGGACCAGCCGGGCCCCTATGAGCAGGCGGTGATGAACACGCCCATCATCGAGGATACCTCCGACCCGTCCAGGTTCACGTCCATCGACATGCTGCGCACCATCCGCAGCTTCGACCCCTGCATGCCCTGCACCACTCACGTCTTCACGGGTGAGGGCGTCGTCTCCCGAGAGGTCAACACCTGCTCCTGCGGAGTGGAATGAGGCCCGCAGGGGGTTGGTGACCGTCCTCATCGGAGGGGTGGGCCAGCTCTACCAAGGTGACCACGACCTGGGCCGGCTGGCCGTCGAGCGCCTCTGGAAAGAGGACTTGGGTCGCGAGGTGGTGGTCGAGGACCTGCACTACGGGGCGGTAGCCGTCGCCCAGCGCCTCCAGGACCTGAGGCCGGACTCACTGCTCCTGATCGGGGCGGCGGAGCGGCAGCGTCCTCCCGGAACGGTGAAGCGCCGGTGGATCGCCCCGTCCGGGCTGGAGGCCGCGGAGACCCAGCAGGCGGTGGAGGAGGCGGTGACCGGCTACGTGACCATCGACCTTGTGGTGGAGGTCGCCCAGGGCTTGGGGGCCCTTCCCTCCCGCACGGTGGTGGTCGAGGTGGAGCCGGCCCGGACCCAACCCTCCGAGGAGCTCTCTCCGGAGGCCCAGGCTGGTTTGGAGCGGGCGCTCGAGCTGGTGCGCCGAGAAGTGCAGTGGGCCGCATTGCTGGAGCTCACCGACCAGCTCCGCCCGCGCCTCGAGGGGAACCGCCTGGAGCTCACCCCGGCGCTGAGCGTCCTGCGCGACTTGCTCGACGAGCTGCAGGCCGTGGAGCGGACCGGCAACTGGGGGAGCACCTTCGTCCTCTCTGAGGAGCTGCGCTACCGGATCGGGCAGGGGCAGACCGGAGAGGGGATGGACCACCTGGACTGGAGCCTCTGGTGGGCGCTCATCGAGGAGCTGGACCGCCTGAAGCGCCTAGACGCCTCGTATTGACCTCTCCCTCCCCCGCTTGCTTGCGGGGTCTCTTCTCCCTCCCCCGCTTGCGGGGGAGGGCTGGGGAGGGGGCCTTCGGTGAGGGGCTACATGTCCTCCAGCATGCCCAGGTGCTGCGGTCGCACTGCCACCCGGGACCCGCTCTCCGTCTCGAGCACCAGGGCGCCGTCGGGGCGAGCGTCCACCGCCGTTCCCTCTACCTGGGGCCCCGCCGGCCCGAGCGGGATGAGGCGGGCGCGGACCCGTCGTCCTAGGGTCTCCAGCCTGGGCAGATAGGAGCGCAGCACCTCCTGGGGATCGAGGCGGCTGCGCTCCTCGATCCCCTCGACGATGTGGGCGAGCAGGGACCCGCGGGGTATGCCGGCCTTCTCAACCATCAGGTTCACAACCGCCCAGTCGACCTCCAGCAGTCCCAGGTGGGTTTGGACCCCCACTCCCCCAGACCACGCCCCATCCCTTCGCACCTCGTCGGGCCAGCGAATGGCGGCGTCGTCTCCCAGCACCTCCGCCAGGGCACATGCCGCCACCGTGTACAACCATCCCTCACGCTCCGGGGGGAGGTCGGGGTGCAGAATCAGCGAGAAGCCGAGGCCCTCTCCTTCCGATATCTTCCACGGACGTCCTGCCCTCCCCCGCGGCGAGGCCTGGTAACCGGCCACCACCACCGCCCCGTCCGGAGCTCCCGAGCGCGCCCACGCCAGCGCCTCCGCCTCCGTGGAGAGCAGGGCCGGGAAGGCCCGCAGAGGGCGCCCGGGCAACAGCGGGGCAAGCGCCTTGTCCGTCAGGTCGCCACTCATCCCCAGCCCTCCTCCTGCCCGAAGCGGATAGCAGTGGCATTGAAGGTGTCCTTGAGGCGCATCCATTGCGGTACGTGAAAGCGGGCCATGGCCTGGGAGACTTGGCCCCTGAAGCGCTTCCGCTCCTCGGGGTCCCGGGGCCCGAGCGCCTCCAGGGAGCTGGCGATCACCTGCTCCATTGCCTCCGGGGGAAGCTCGAGCATCGCCCCCAGCCACGCCTCGGCCAGCTCCACGCCCCTCTCGGGACGGCTCAACTGCCCGGTGATCCAGGCGGCCGCCTCGTCTCGCCGCTCGTCCCCGCCCATCTCCAGCCAGCGGCCCATCTCCTCCCTGATGGTCCCCGCCCAGCGGTCGGGCGGCTCGAGGTCGAGCACCTCGGCCAGCTCGCCGACCCGGCGCCCCAGCCTCTCCAGCACTGCTTCGGCTTGAGCCCGGGTAGGTGGAGCCGCTTCCGGGGTGGCGACGGCCTGGAGAGCGGCCAGCCGCGCCCGGGGCGCCTCCCCCAGCCGCTCATATGCCAGGGCGAGGTTGGCCTTGGCCATGGCATGAGCCTCAGCGCGGAGGCTCTTGGGATGGGCGCTGGTGGCCAGGCGAAGACTTTCCGCCGCCTCCTGCGGTCGCCCACCAGCGAGCTGCGCCAGGCCGAGGGCGTTGGCCGCCGCTCCCACGCTGGCCAGGTCCCCGGCCCGCCGGGCCAGGCCGACGGCCTCCTCCAGCGCCTCGCACGCCTCCTGGAATCGCCCGAGGGCGAGCAGGATGGCTCCCCGCTCCCGAGCGGCGGCGGCCGCCTGGACGGGGACTCGTTGGGCGTCGAGCAGCTCCCGGGCTCGGTCGAAGGAATCGAGGGCGGCCAGCGGCCGGCCCAGCTCGCCCAGCACCAGCCCCAGGTTGAAGCGGGCCGCACCATGCTCCAGCACCTGCTCGGCCTGCTCGAACTCCTCGGCGGCGCGGCCAAACACCTCGGCGGCCCCAGCAGGACGCCCCGTGGAGCGCAGCACCGCCCCCAGTGCGTTGAGGCTCTTGGCATACTCGACGGGTAGGCCGGCCTTGAAGAGCCTGACGGCCTCGAGAAGAGCCGGCTCTGCCTGGGGGAAGCGCCCGGCATTGGCCAACGTCACCCCCAGGTGGAACTGGGCGGTGGCGTGCTGAATGGGGAACCGATCCGCCGGGTAGCGCTCTAGCCGTTGCTCCAGCTCGTCGATCACCTGTTCGAGGGCCGGCATGTCGCCGTTACGCTACGGCATCGTGCGCGTCCTGATCGCCGGGGTCGGCAACGTCTTGCGGGGCGACGACGGCTTCGGCGTGGAGGTCGCCACTCGCCTGCTCCGGTCTCCCCTCCCGGAGGGAGTACGGGTCGTCGAGATGGGCATCGGTGGCATCCACCTCGTCCAGGAGCTGCTCGAGCCGGTGGATGCCCTGGTGGTGGTGGACGCGGTGGACCTGGGCCGGCCACCGGGCACGGTTGTCGTCCTCCGCCCCCAGGTGCTCGATGTGTGGGGGCTGCCCTCCGAGAGGCGTCGTGACCAGCTCGCCGACATGCACTACGCCACACCCGAGCGGGCCTTCATGCTGGCCAGTGCCCTGGGCATCCTTCCTCAGGCGGTGTGGGTGGTGGGCTGTCAGCCGGCCGATGCCGAACGCCTGGGCGAAGGGCTGTCGCCTCCCGTGATGGCGGCGATGGAACCGGCCCTGACAGAGCTGCGCAAGCTGGTGTCGGAGCTGGGCGTCCCCTGGACGTGACCGTCAACAACGAAGAGAGTCCGCCTGGGGGGTGGACCGCAGCCTGAGATCCGGCCGTCAACGCGGCTTGCGCTTGATCTCCACGAAGACTGGGCCGGGAGGCGACACCGACTCATCCTCCACTGACTCATCCTCTATGGAGTAGGCGTCGAGCAGCCAGGCCAGCGCCGGGCCGGAGGAGCGCAGGTGCTGCAAGGTCTCGTCGTCGAGCAGCTCCGTCAACCGTGTCAGTGCGCCCCGGTGGAGGGCGTCGATGCCGTCGAGGAGCTCGAAGACCTCGCTCCGCTCGGGCTCGTCCAAGCTCTCCACCTTGGCGAGCAGCTCCTCCAGCCGTTGCAGGAAGGCATCGAAGCTCTCCATCGCCTAGGGAGCCGGGGAGCCGGCCCTGACCTTCGCCGGGCCCAGGTCGTCGGCGCTCACCTCTTGGCGTTGGCCGCCTCCTCGCACGGCGTGGCCGTACTTGATGACCGCCACGAAGAACACTCCTCCCAGCGCATTGCCCAGGGTGGTCCATACAAGGAACGAGCCGAAGTCAACCAAGGTGGCCCCTTGACCGGCGAAGACCCCCAGTAGCACCTCCACGGTTCCAGCGATGGAGTGGTGCAGCCCGGCCAGTCCGATGGAACCGGCCACCAACCAGACGAAGAGCACCTGGCTGACCGTATCTCGTCCGGCGGCGACCAGCCAGGAGAGCAGGCCCATCAGCCACCCCGCCAGCACTGCGCTCAGCAGCACCACCCACCAGGAGTGGTCCACCAGGCTGGCGGCGATCTCGGAGAAGGCCGATTGCTCGGCCACCCCCAAGGCAGGACCGATCACCACCGCCAGCCAGGCGAAGAGAGCCCCGCCGACCAGGTTGGCCGCAAAGACGAGGCCCCATAGCCGTGCCAAGGACCGCACCGAGGCCCTCCGGCCGAGGACGGGGAGGACCGCCAGGGTGGTGTGCTCGGTGAAGAGCTCGGAGCGGCCCATGATGACGAAGATGAACCCCAGCGCGTACATGTTGGCGAGCAGGATGCGGGTTGTCGCCTCCGGAAAGGACCCGCCGAGGAGGGTGAGCATCACCGCCATGAGGAACGGGCCGAATCCCAGGTCGAGCCCCGCCGAGAGCCCGGAGATGAGCAGCCCGCTGGAGCGGCGATCGAGCTGCTTGAGGCCCTCCCCGATCTGCTCCTCGAGGATGGTGCGATAGTCCTTCTTCGACTCTTCTGTGGCAGGCTGGGCGCTCATGAAGACCTCTCCAGCGCAGGAGACTACCGGTGGGCGGATCTTGGAAGACACTCCCCACTCCGACCAGTAGGGTTGACGGGGAGGACGCAGAGGGATCGATGCATGTTTCCGACGACCGCCTCGGGCAAGTGCTGACGCGGGGAGACCACCTGCGCCACCTGCACCAGGTCAACCCCATCGCCCACGCGGTGGTCGAGCAAATGGCGGCGCAGAGCAGTCCCTGGGACCGGGAGGTGCGCGAGGCTGCCTGGCTGCTCCTCGACGAGCTGGCCGCCAACGAGGAGGGAGCTCCCCGGCTGAGCCTACCCACCGCCCTGGCAGTGCTGTCGGCCGGCTGCCGGGAAGAGGCGGCCGACCCCGAGCACGAGCTGCGCCAGGTGGCCTCCGTCGATCCGCTGCTGCGCCTCTCCGTTGATGCCCTGACCGGCTACTCCACCTGCGCGCGGCGTCGCCGTTCTCCTCGGGAGCGAGGAGCCGTTGCCTCCGCCCTGCTGGCACTGCTCAAGATGCTGCGAGCCCAGGAGCAGGCCGAGGAGCTGCGGGCCGCTCTCGGAGAAGGAGAGGCCTGATGGTTTGGTGGTGGATCGGGAACCTGGTCCTGCTGCTGGTGGTCATCCCGCTGGTGGCGGTCCTGGCGCAGAGAATCGTGCGCCACGGCCTGGAGATCAAGGCCTACGCGGCCGACATCCTGGAGCACGGGGTGGGGCTGAGCGGTAACTTGGACCCGGTGCCCGACCTGGCGGAGACCAGGGAGCTGGTGGGCCAGGCCCGCCATGGGGTGGAGCGCTACGGGTCGGCCCTGACCCCCCTGCTGAGGAGGTGACCGTGTCGGCAGTGGCCATCGTCACCGTGGTCGTCGTCGGGCTCTTGGTGCTGGCCCTGGCGGCCTACCTGATCACCATCGCACTGATCCTGCGTCGGGTCATCGACACGCTGGGCCTGGTGACGTTCGGCGTACGGGCCATCGCCCATCAGACGGCGCCCATCAACGAGCTGGTAACCGGCATCAACGCCGACCTGAAGCACATCGACCAGGCGCTGCAGGGCCTGGTCGCCGAAGCGGGCGCGCTGGGCCGGGCGGCGCCACGACAGAGCTGAAAGGGGACCGACATGCCACTTTCGTTTCGCTGCCGAGACGTGGGCGTCGTCTGTAGGGCCGAGGTGAAGGCGGACAGCGAGGAAGAGCTGGTGCGCAGGATCGGCGAGCACGCCGCCGACAAGCACGGGGTGCCGGAGCTCAACGAGACGCTCGTCAACTACGCCAAGAGCAAGGCGCGGGCCACCGCCAAGAGGTAGGGAAACCCCTACCGGTGGTCGGCTGAGACCTCCCCGCGCACGGCCAAAGCCTCATAGCGGCGCAGATACCCCGAGAGGATGCGGCGGCTTTCCGCCAGCGCCCCCGACCAGGCGTGCAGCCAGTCGAACCCCTCATCGGTGAGGCGGTAGGTGCGACGGGCCGGGCCCACCGTGGACATCTCCCAGGTGGAGGTCACCAGGCCCTCCTGCTCCATCGAGCGCAGGGTTCGGTACAGGCCGCCGGGGTCGCTGCCTCCGATCCCCAGGGTCCCCAGGCGCTCCAGCAGGTCGTAGCCGTGGCTGGGCTGCTCTCCGATCAGCAGCAACAGGCAGGGGCGGATGAAGTTCTTGGGGAGTCCGCCCTGCACCTCGTCGAGCGGATTTCCCTCCCGCATCAGCGGGTGGAGGCCTCCTGGCGCCGTTCGGCCGCACACACCTCGGCCTCCTCCAGCGAGGCGTGGCACCAGCAGTCGGGCCCGCACTCTCCATGGGCGGGCCTGGTGAGGTCGGCGAACTCGTCGGCGAAGACTCGCGCCCCTTCCCGGCGGCCTTTCTCGGCCAGCCGGTAGCGCCCGTCGCCGGCCGACTCCAGGTAAGCGTCCTCGACGAGCTGGTCCAGGTAGGAGACGGCGATGGCTGCCTCTACGCCCAGGAACCGCTCCAGCATTCGGGGATCGATGTCTCGCCCGAAGCCCTCTCCCTCGATCCAGAACATCACCTGCAGGATCTCCTCCCTCCAGTAGAGGGCTCGCAGCGCCTCGCTCTTGGGCTGGTAGGGGGTCATACCCGGGCCTCCAGTCGCTCCGCCAGCCTCCTGATCGACTCGACGCCGGCGCTGTCGGGAGCCCAGTCGATGGGCGCCGCCCCGGCGCGCTCCGCCTCGGCGAAGCTGGGCTCGTAGGGGACGGTCGCCAGCAGACGGAAGGAGTGGTCGGCGCAGTAGTCGGCCACCACGTCGCCCTCCTCGGGACGAACCTTGTTGCCGATAACGCTCACCATAGGGATGTCGAGGTCCACCGCCAGGCGGTGGTAGCGGCGGGCGGTCTCCAGGGACTTGAAATAGGGCTCGGCCACCAGGAGCATGTGGTCGACGTGGCGAGTGGTCGCACGCGTCATGTGCTCGGGGGACGCCTCCAGGTCGATCACCACCGTCCCCGGTTCGGAAGGGATGTCCTTGAGCAGCCCACGCACCGTGGAGTGAGAGCCGCACATTCAGCCGAAGCCTGCCTCTTCGGGGCGTCCCATGGTCAACAGGCGGATGTCCGAGGGGGCGTCGAGAGCGAAGGCATCGAGGATCTCGGCGAGTGGCCGACTCAGCGCCACCGTCTCCCGTCCTTCCACCACCCGGTGTTCGAGGATGTCGCGGGGAAGGGGGGTGCCGGCGTCGAACTGCTCCTTGGGCACCCCCAGCGTGGGGGCCAGGTTGGGGTTGAGGTCGGCGTCGATGGCCAGGACGGTGTGGCCGGCATCGGCCAGCGCCCGCGCCAGCGTCCCGGCGATGGTGGTCTTGCCCGAGCCGCCCTTCCCGGCAACGGCGATCTTCACGACCGCCCATGCTACTGAGGTCTCAGTCGAACAGGGCGGCCTGGGGATCCGGCCTGTGATAGCGGGGCAGCCCGCTCCAGGGAAGGCTCTCCATGAAGACCCAGCTACGCCTGTGGATGGCCGTCGGGCCCCACCACTGTAAGGCCGCCTTGTGAACCGGGCACGGGTAGCCCTTGTTGAGGGCGAAGTTGTAGCCCGGATAGTGGTCGGAGAGCCGGCGCATGATGCGGTCCCGGGTCACCTTGGCGAGGATGGATGCGGCGGCGATGGAGAGGGTGGTGGCGTCACCACCCACGATCCTCGTCGTGGTGCCATCGCCCACGAAGTCCCATCGCCCGTCCACCAGGACGCGGTCGGGCACCACCCCCAGGCCGTCCATGGCCCGGCGAGCCGCCAGCCGCTGCGCCTCCGACATACCCAGCTCGTCGCACTCCTCGTGGGTGGCGTGGCCCACCGACCAGGCGGAGCACCAGTCGGAGATCCGCTCGAGGAGGGCTTCGCGCTCGTCCTCGGTGAGCATCTTGGAGTCCCGCACCTTGTAGACGCGTCGGTGGCGGGGGATCACTGCCGCCCCCACGCTGATCGGTCCCGCCCAGGCTCCCCTCCCCACCTCGTCCATGCCCACCACCAACGAATGGCCGGTCTCCCAGAGCTCCTGCTCCACGGAGAGGTTGGGGCCCTTGGCCTTCAGTGCCCGGCGGAGCTTGGGAACGCCCTTGCCCACCCGCCGAGCATAACTCCTCCCCTCCCTGCTTTGGGAGCTTCTCCCGCGGGAGGGTCCGGGTGGGCCCGTTAGCCTCGTCGCAGGCGAAAGGAGCGACGAGGTGCGTGAGCTGGTGCTGGTGGGGGCGGGCCCGGTGGGGCTGGCCGCCGCCAGGGCTGCCGTGGAGGAGGAAGCCGTGTCCCGAGTGGTGGCGGTGGTGGATCCATCGGAGGAGGCACGACGGCGAGGCGTGGCGCTTCTGGGGGGACTCGCTCACGCCTTCCTCGAGGACCTCCCTCCCCAGCTCTCGGTGGCGCTGGTGGCATTCTCCTCCCGCAGCAAGCTGGTTGCCCCGTCCATCGAGCACTTGCTGCTGCTCGGCTGCCACGTCGTCACCACCTGCGAGGAGCTGGCCCACCCGGAGGAGGTCGAGCGGGGCCGTCTGCAGGGACTCGCCGAGGAAGCTTCCCGGTCCGTGGTGGCGACCGGTGCCAACCCGGGCTTCGTGATGGACCGGCTGCCCCTGCTGCTGGCCGGCGGCTCCCGGCGGGTGCGCCGCGTCGAGGTGGAGCGCCGCCTCGACACCAGCCTGCGCCGTCAGCCGCTGGTCGCCAAGACCGGCCGGGGCTTGGAGGTGGAGGAGTTTCGGCGCCGGGTCACCGGAGGCGACATCGGGCACGTGGGACTGGAGTGCAGCGCCCGGCTGCTAGCCGATGGGTTGGGATGGGAGGTGGATGACCTAACGCTGTCCACCGATCCCTACATCGAGGTCGGCGAACAGGTGAGCGGCCAGCATCAGCGCCTGGAGCTGCGAGCCTCCGGTGGCCGCTCGATCGGACTAGAGCTGGTGATGGCCTGGCAGCTCCGCGAGCCGTTGGATCGCATCCGCGTGGATGGGGAGCCGCCCATCGAGGTCCTCGTGCAAGGCGGCTACCACGGCGACCAGGGGACCACCGCCAGGGTGGTGAAGGGCATCCAGGGCATCGATGGTCTCGCCCCGGGCTTCTACCGGCCCACCGACCTCCCGCTCTGGCTGTAAGGGCCGTCCATTCTGACCACCGGTTTGGCGGCATGGTCATCTCCGGCTTCATCGGCGACCTGCAGAAGGGCTACGGCCGGAATCGGAGCGCCCCAGCAAGTCTCAGAGCAGCTAGGGCCGGAGCTTCAGGCCAGCAGCAGCTTGCCGAGCCGCCGGGAGGCGATCGCCAAGCCCAGGGCTCCCATGGCCACCAGGAAACCGGCATGCACCACCAGGCTCGGGTCGAGCGAGCCGAGGGTGAGGGCCCGGATGAGCGCCACCCCGTGGTAGAGGGGGGAGAGCTGCGCCACCACCTGCAATGGCTGGGGGTACACCTCGAGCGGGTAGAAGGTGGCCGAGAACAGGAACAGGGGCAGGATCACCAGGTGGACCAGGTCGAAATCTTGCCAGCTGCGCATGAAAGAGGTGGCCGCCATGCCCACCGCCCCGAAGGCGAACCCGATGAGCAGGGCGGCCGGCAGGGCCAGCACCGCCCAGGCGGACTCCAAGAGCCCCATCGCCGCCATCACGACGAGGAACCCGGCCGCGTAGAGCGCACCGCGCATGAGCGACCAGGTGATCTCACCCACCGCGATGTCCCCCGGCCCCAAGGGGGTGGCCAGCATGGCGTCGTAGGTCTTGGCGTAGCGCAATTTGAAGAAGATGTTGAAGGTGGACTCGTAGACCGCCCCGTTCATGGCCGAGGCGGCCAGTAGGGCGGGCGCCAGGTAGGCGGCATAGGCCACCGGTCGCCCATCCGGGCCCACCATGTCGCCGACCAGCTGACCGATCCCCACGCCGATGGAGAACAGGTAGAAGAGCGGCTCGAAGAACCCCGAGAAGAGGATCACCCACACGTGCCGGTAGACCAGCACGTTGCGCTCCAGCAGGTGCCGGGCGCGGCGACTCCCCAGCAGCGCCGGAGGCGCCACCCTGCCCAGCAGCGCGCCGGTGGTCACTGCTCCAGCCGCCTTCGGAAGTTGTGCACCGCCAGCCGGGCCCCGACGGCCGTCCACAGCAGCAGGTAGGCCACGTGGGCGACGGGAGCAAGAGCCGGCTGGATCCCCAGCGCCGCCCCCCGGGTCAGCTCCACCCCGTGCCAGAGAGGCGTCAGGTAGGCCAGCGGCTGCAGCCAGCCGGGAAGCTGGGTGACGGGGAAGAACGTCCCCGAGAAGAGGAACATGGGCACGATGCCGAACCGAAACAGCGAGCTCAGTCCCGCCTCATCCTTCAGCCTGGCGGCGTAGGCGGTGACGGGGGCGGCGAAGGCCATCCCGGTGAGGATGGCCGGCCCCACCGCCAGCAGGCCGGGAAGCGGCGCCACCGCCCCGAAGAGCGCCGTGACGACCGCGAAGACGACGGTGGTGAGGGCGAGGCGCACTGCCACCCACATCAGGTGGCCGGCCACCAGGTCGGCATTGCCCACCGGCGTGGCCAGGGCGGCGTGGTAAGTCTTGGTCCACTTGATGCCGGCCATCACCGGCCAGGAGCCATCTGCCGCACCGGCCTGCATGGCGGAGGCCGCCAGCAGCCCGGGCGCCAGGAAGGCCAGGTACGAGACGCCCAGGTCGGCCTGCCCGGCGCTGCGGTCCACCAGCGACCCCAGGCCGAGCCCCATGGCCAGCAGGAAGAGGACCGGGTTGAGGAAGGTGCTGACCGCGCTCCCCTTCCAGGTTCCCCGGTAGACGCGGGCATGGCCCTCCATCACCCGCAGGGCGACCGGCATGGCCATCAGTCGATCAGCCTCCTCCCGGTGAGGCGCAAGAACACGTCCTCGAGGGTGCTGCGGCGCACCATGGTGCTCTCCGGCTCCAGGCCCCGCTCGGCCACCTCGCTGGCGGTCCAGTCGGCGTCGTCGGTGTAGAGGAGCACCCGATCGGGGAGGATCTCGGAGCGTTTGGCCAGGCCGTCGAGCCGCCCGACGATGGACTCCTGCCTGCCCAGCGGGAAGCGAAGCTCAAGCACCTCGCGGGTGGAGTAGGTCTCGATGAGCTCCCGGGGGGAGCCCTCTGCCACGATCTGCGCCTTGTCCATCACCACCAGCCGGTCGCAGAGCTGCTCGGCCTCATCCATGTAGTGGGTGGTGATGATGAGGGTCACCCCCTGCCGCTTGAGACGGTACAGGCGGTCCCACAGCGCGTGGCGGGCCTGGGGGTCCAACCCAGTGGTGGGCTCGTCGAGCAGGAGCAGCTCGGGTTGGTTGATGAGCGACCGGGCGATGGTGAGGCGGCGCTTCATGCCGCCCGAGAGCGGGTCTACCTTGCTCTGTCGGCGCTCGGCGAGCTGCACGAACTCCAGGAGCTCGTCGATGCGCTCCACGATCACCCGTCGAGGCAGGTCGAAGTAGCGCCCGTAGATGAGCAGGTTCTCGAAGACGGTCAGCTCGGTGTCGAGCGTGTCCTCCTGCGGGACCACCCCCAGACGGGCGCGGATCTCCGCCCCCTGTCGGGCCGGGTCCATTCCCAACACGCGCAGGCTTCCCTCGGTGACCGGCGAGACGGCCCCGATCATGCGCATGGTGGAGCTCTTCCCCGCCCCGTTGGGGCCCAGGAAGCCGAACGCCTCCCCCTTGTGGACCACGAAGTCGATGGAGTCGACGGCCGTCAGGCCCCCGAACCGCTTGGTGAGGGCGTGTGCTTCCACGAGAGGGGCAGGCATAAGAGGCCACCCTACCGGCGCTCGGGGACGTGCACGCCGCCTTTTCCGGGTGGGACGGGCTCCGCCCTTGCGGCCTACAGTCGTCAAGCGATGGACATCTCGCCATTGCGTGTCGCAGTTCTCGGGGCCGGACTGATGGGCTCGGGCATCGCCGCCGAGTACGC
>JALYHC010000149.1 GCA_030776765.1 Actinomycetota bacterium
GCTGCGGCCCATCGCCGAGCGGACCGGCCTGCAGATCGTGGTGGGCTTCAGCCTCTACAAGGAGAGGTTCCCTGACGAGGTCCTGGCGAGCGACGTCGATGAGCTCGTGGAGCTCTTCGTGCGCCAGGCCCAAGGCGTGGGGGACTGGGGCATCCGACCTGGTCTCTACGGCGAGGTGGGCACGAGCATGAATAGGATCACCCCCGCCGAGGAGAGGTGCCTGCGGGCGGTGGCGCGAGCGCACAAGGCCAAATCGCTGGCCATCTCGACCCATTGCACCTTGGGGACGATGGCCGAGGAGCAGATCTCCATCCTGGCCGAGGAAGGAGCAGACCTCTCCCGAGTCGTGATCGGGCACCTGGATCTGGAGCCCGACCTGGGCAAGGTGGAAGGGGTGCTGATGGCAGGAGCCAACGTGGCCTTCGACACCTTCGGCAAGGAGTGGTTCGACTACCTGGTCCCCGAGGCCCAGGCGCCGGACGGGGTCCAGTCGGTGAAGTGGACGTACCACCGACCCGAGTCGCAGCGGATCGAGGCCCTGGCCAAGCTGCTGGGGCGGGGATACGACCACCAGGTCGTGCTGTCCTGCGACATCTCTGGCCCAGAGGCGTACCTGAACCCCTCCACCCACGGAGACCTCGGCTACGCCTACCTCCCCAAGAGGGTGCTGCCTGCGCTTCGCCAAGCGGGGGTGACCGAGGAATCGATCCGCCGCATGCTGGTAGACAATCCAGCTCGGATCCTGGCCGGGGAGGGACGGTGATGAGCGAAGGGCCCTCGACCAGCTCTGCCCCCGAGCCGCGGGTACCCAAGTACTACCTACTCAAGGAGCAGTTGCGGGAGCGGATTGAGGAGCTGTCCCCCGGTGCGGCCCTGGAGCCCGAGCGGGTCCTTGCCGACCGCTTCAGCGTCTCCCGGACCACCGTGCGTCAGGCCCTGCAGGAGCTGGCCGTGGAGGGTCGGTTGGTCCGCTTGCAGGGGAGCGGGACCTTCGTTGCTCCTGAGAAGATGGTCCAGGCTCTCCAGCTCACCTCTTACACCGAGGACATGGCTGTTCAGGGGCGCTGGCCGGGGTCCCGCCTGCTGGCCATCGAACGTGTTCCGGCCTCCTCCGACGTCGCCAGCCGGCTGGACGTGGCCCCCGGCTCGGACGCCGTGCGCATCGAGCGCCTTCGCCTGGCCGACGGGGAGCCGATGGCCATCGAGATCGCTTATCTGGACGCCGGCCGGTTCGGGCCGCTGCTCGACCTCATGTCGCCCAACGCCTCGCTCTACCGGCTGCTCGCCGACCACTTCGGGGTGGAGCTGGCCGACGCCGAGGAGTCGATCGAGACCACCCTCGCCTCCCCCGGTGAAGCGGCCCTGCTCGGCACTCAGACGGGCTCTCCCCTGCTGATGTTCTCCCGTATGAGCTGGGACACAGAGGGAAGGCCCACCGAGTTCGTGAAGTCGCTCTATCGGGGTGACCGGTATCGGCTGGTGACCCGCCTGCAGCGGCCGGCCGACCCACTCTCCACGACGGCCCTGCTGCGGATCCGGCGGGCGGCCCTCGACGACGTGGAGCAGGTCGCACGGATCCACGTCCAGTCCTGGCAAGACGCCTACCGGGGCCAGGTGGGGGACGCTTTCCTGGAGGGGCTCACCGCCGACCACCCCCGGCGGGTGTGGGCCACGCGCATCGATGGGGAAGGCCGCAAGCAGGTCCTGGTGGCCACGGTCGATGAGCAGGTAGTGGGCTTCGTGTACTTCGGGCCTTCCGATGAGGATCACCACCCGCCGGTGGGGCAGGTGTTCTCCATCCACGTCGCCCCGACCTGGGTGGATCGGGCGGTGGGAAAGAGCCTCCTCGACGAGG
Source organism: Actinomycetota bacterium (assembly GCA_030776765.1). Taxonomy (GTDB): domain Bacteria; phylum Actinomycetota; class Acidimicrobiia; order Spongiisociales; family JALYHC01; genus JALYHC01. Next base: position 1,856 of record JALYHC010000149.1, read on the forward strand.
CGGAGGACGCCCTCCGCCGGGAGCGCCTCCGGGAGGCGATGCTGTGGGTGATCCACTCCAATGTGCGGGCCCGACGCTTCTATGAGCGCCGTGGCTGGCAGCTCGACGGCGCCCGCCGCTCCGAGCCTTTGGCCTTGGAAGGGGTCTCTGGCCCTGAGGTCGAGGTGGTCCGTTACCGAAAGCCGCTGTGACAACAGCATCAAGGGGAGCGATGGTCCAAGAAGCGCAAGATGCGATCCAGGAGCGCGTACGGGGCGTCCTGCAATCGGCAGTCGAAGAAGGGGACGTCCCCGGGGCGGTCGCCCTGGTGCGTCGGGGCGGCCGGAAGGTGCTGCACGAGGCCTACGGGTGGGCCCAGCTTTGGCCCGAGCCTCGCCCAATGCAGGGCGATGCCGTCTTCGACCTGGCGTCGCTCACCAAGCCGTTGGCCGCCGCCGCGGTTTCCCTGGCGCTGGTCGATCGAGGGGCCCTCTCCCTCGACGAGGAGTTGACGCGCCACCTGCCTGAGCTGAGAACGGCCAGGGGAGCAGGCGTGACGGCGCGGCGGGTGCTGTCTCATACATCGGGCTTGCCCGGCTGGCGCCCCCTCTACACCTGGGCGACCGGGAGGGAGGGCATGCTGCGGGCCATCGACGACCTCGGCATGGCCTACCAGCCCGGGTCCCGCTTCGAGTACAGCGACCTGGGGTTCATCGCGCTGGGCATCGCTCTGGAGCGCATCGGCGGCCAGCGCCTGGATGCCTTGGCTGAGGAGCTGGTCTTCCGGCCGTGCGGGCTGCACTCCACCACCTACCTCCCCCAGTTCGATGGGCACCGGTTCGCGGTCACGGAGCGCGGCAACGAGTTCGAGAGGAGCATGGCCGAGTGGGCCGGCCTCTCCTTTGGAGGCTGGCGAGAGACTACCCACCCGGGCCAGGTGAACGATGGCAATGCCCACTACGGACTGGAAGGGGTGAGCGGGCACGCCGGCCTCTTTTCGGATGCCGAAGGTGTAGGAGTATTGGGTCAGATGTGGCTCGACCGGGGGGACTGCAACGGCCGGGGAGTCCTCTCTGAGGCCGGCGTCGAGCTGTCCACCACCCGCCAGACCCCACTGGGCGAAGCAGCCCGCGGACTTGGCTGGTCCCTGGCCAGCCGGACCGCACCGGGACGAGAGGAGCTGACCCGCGCCGACGCCGGACTCTTC
>JALYHC010000150.1 GCA_030776765.1 Actinomycetota bacterium
GAGGTGTACGCTGCCCGCATGACCATCGAGCGGGAGCGCCTGTCGCACGATACGGTGGTGGGCCGTTTCCAGGCCCGGGCCCACGAGTGGGCCGAATACGAGCTCTGGTACCTCAAGGACGACGAAGGCCGGTGGCAGCCCATCTCCTGGCTCAATGCCCGCCTGCGGGTCGAGGCGATCGCCGCCGGCCTGCTGGCCCTCGGCATCGCCAAGGGCGACCGGGTGGGCCTGGTGGGCAAGAACCTCCCCTCCTGGGTGGCCACCGACTACGGAATCCAGCACTGCGGGGCCGTCGGCGTACCGGTCTACCCGACCAACGCCCCCGACCAGATCGCCTACGTGCTCACCCACTCCGCCAGTCGCGTGTACTTCGTCGACGACCAAGAGCAGCTCGACAAAGCGCTGGGCGCCCACTTGCCGAACGTGGAGCGGATCGTCGCCCACCACTTGGACCACGAGGACGACGGGCGGGTGATGGGCATCGGGCGCCTGCGCGAACTGGGCGAGGAGTGGCTCGACGCTCACCGGGGCGAACTGAGCGAGCGGATGGCATCGATCGGCCCGGACGACCCGCTCTCCATCATCTACACCTCGGGGACCACCGGCCCGCCCAAAGGCGTGGTCCTCACCCACCGCAACTGCATCTGGACCGCCGAGCAGACGGCCCGGCGCCTCAAGGTGCACCGGGAGGAGCGGGTGATCTCCTACCTCCCCCTCAGCCACATCTTCGAGCGGTTGGTGACCACCATGATCCCGTTGGCCACCGAGGAAGCTCGCTTCGTGTACTACTTCGTGCCGCTGCTCACCGGCCTCCCTGCGGCCCTGAAGGAGGTCCGCCCCACGCTGTTCGTCGCCGTGCCTCGGGTGTGGGAGAAGTTCCGGGCCCGCATCCTCAGCGAGGTGGCCGAGGCGCCGGCCCTTCGGCAGAGGATCTTCCACTTCGCCGTCCACTCCGGCACCGAGGCGGTGAGGATGCGCGACGAGGGGGGGAGGCCGGGTCCGATGGTCAAGCTGGGAGCGGCCCTGGCCACCAAGGCGGTGGGCAAGAAGGTCCTTCCGGAGGCCGGCCTGGACAGGTGCTGGTATGCCGTCTCCGGGGCGGCTCCCCTGGGGGGCGAGGTGCAGCGGTTCTTCCAGGCGCTGGGCCTGCCGCTCCACCAGGGGTGGGGCCTCACCGAGACCACCGCCGCCTGCACGGTGCAGCCCCCCCAGGACCTGGGGACGGGCTCGGTGGGCACCCCTCTCGATGGGGTGGAGCTGAGCCTGGACGAGGACCGCGAGATCCTGGTGCGGGGGCCGAACGTCTTCCGGGAGTACTACCAGGACCCCGAGAAGACCACCGAGGCCTTCGACGAGGACGGCTGGTTCCGCACCGGCGATGTGGGCGAGCTGCTGCCGGGCGGCCGGCTGAGGATCGTCGACCGCAAGAAGGACCTCATCATCACCTCCGGGGGAAAGAACGTCGCTCCCCAGGAGCTCGAGCAGCGCCTCAAGACGGACAGCCTGATCGGCGAGGCGATGGTGGTGGGTGACGCCCGGCCCTACCTGGTGGCCCTGATCGCCCTCGATGCGGACGAGGCGAGAGGATTCCTCCATCACAAGGGCGAGGACGTGAGGGAAGAGGCCGAGTTGGCCGAGCACCCGCTCATCGAGGAGCACGTGGCGCAGGTGGTGGACGACGTCAACCGGCGCTTCTCGCGGGCGGAGAACGTGCGGAAGTGGATGGTGGTGCGGGGCGGCTTCCCGGACGAAGCCATCACCCCCACCATGAAGCTCAAGCGCCGGGTGGTCAACGACAGGTTGGCCAAGGAGATCGAGGCGCTGTACGCCTGAGGGAGCCGCCATGCCTGTGCAGATCGTCAAGGAGGACGTCACCGAGTACATGCGCTCGTTGCAGGGCCGCCACGACGATCCCGTCCTGCTGTCGATGGAGGACGAGGCGAGCAAGAGGGACTTCCCCATCGTTGGGCGGCTGGTGGGCGTCACCCTCGAGTTGCTGGCCCGAGCCACCGGCGCCCAACGCGTCTTCGAGCTGGGGTCGGGCTACGGCTACTCGGCCTACTGGTTCGCCCGGGCGGTAGGGGCAGCCGGCGAGGTGCACTGCACCGATGGCGATCCGGACAACGAGGAGAAGGCCAGGCACTACCTGGAGAGGGCCGGCCTGTGGCACACCATCCGCTTCCACGTTTCCGACGCCGTCGAAGCACTGGAGAAGACTCCCGGAGAGTTCGACATCGTCTACAACGACATCGACAAGCAGGGCTACCCGGAGGCCTGGAGGGCGGCCCGAGAGCGGTTGCGAGTGGGAGGCCTCTACCTCTGCGACAACGTGCTCTCGTCGGGCCGGGTGGCCGAGCGGTCCTCGGACGACGACTCCACGGAGGCCATCCTGGAGCACAACCGGATGATCGCCGCCGACGAGGGGTACCTGTCGGCGATCGTGCCCACCCGCGATGGCGTCATGGTCGCCCTTCGGCTCGGGTAGCTTCGGCGAAGACCTGCCGCCAGCCCTCCGGCTCCCCCAGGAACAAGGTGCGGTGGGGAAAGGGGATCTCGATCCCTTCTTCGTCGAAGCGGTTCTTGACCCGTCGCAAGAACTCACGCCGTACCGACCAGCGGCTGGCCGGCACCACCTTGAGCGTGGCCCGCAACACCACCGCCGAATCGCCCAGCTCCTGCACCCCCAGCACGGTGGGCTCCTCCAGGAAGGCGTAGCTCCACTGCTCGTCGCCGAACAGCCGCCGCGCCTCGTCCTCCAGGACCTCCAGGGCCCGGTCCAAGCGGCTGCGGTACGAGACGGCCACGTCGGCCACCACCTGGGCGAACTCCTGGGTGAGGTTGGAGGCGACGGTGATCTCACCGTTGGGCACGTAGTGGACGTTGCCGTCGAGGTCACGCAGCACCGTCACCCGCATCCGGATGTCCTCCACCTGCCCGGCCATGCCGGCCACGCGTACCACGTCGCCGATCCGGTACTGGCCCTCCACGACGATGAAGATGCCGGCGATGATGTCTTTCACCAGGTCCTGGGCGCCGAAGCCGATCGCCACCGCCACCGCCGAGCCCACCACCGCCAAAGGGGCAAGCGGGATGCCCACCAGCGCCATGATGGTGAGCACCGTCATGGCCACCAGCACCAGCGCGATCCCCCGACGGATCACCACCCACAGGGTCTCCACGCGCTTGAGACGCTCGGCGGCCTCCGGCCCCTCCCCTCGCACCGCCCGCTGCACCATCCGGTGGCCCACCACCCGAAACGCCCACCAGGCGAGCAGCGCAATGACCACCACGCCGGCGATGCGCAGGAGCACCGGTCCGGTGAGAGCTGCGCCCACCTCCTCCAAGGTGACCTGCGGCACCATCCGGCCAGGGTAGAAGCGGGCGGTGCGGGCTCCCGGTCTTTCTCGCTGGCATCCGCTTGCGAGACCTCACATCGAAATCAGCCCGACGGTGCCTCGGCAGATCGCTCCGCCCGTGCCCTCTCCACCCCCAGCTCCGCCAGGGCGGCGGCCAGCAGGGCCCGGTCCCGAAGCAGCCGCCGCAGTGCCACCCCTAGACGTTCGTCGAGCTCTTGCGACAAGCGCTCGGCGAGCCGCTCCCGAAACTCCTGGGCCGCCTCCCGACCCCGGCGGCGACCACTCCATCGCACCAGGCGGGTCAGCAGCACCATTGCCAGCGCCGACCCGGCCACCAGCAGCAGGGGAAGCGGCCACCTGCCCGGCTCCAGCAGATCCGGACGGGCCCAGGCCCACACGGCACCGCCGAGGAGGCCCAGCAGCAGCAGGAACTGGACCACCCCCACCACCACCCACCACGCCGCCCGAGGTGGGGCGGGAGGTGGACCGATCGCGTCCAGCGCCTCCTCCATGCTCCCCCGCACCTCCCGCTCGACCTTGTCCGGTCCGAACTCCCGGCGCACCCGCCCGCCGAAAACCTCTCCCGCCTCGAAAGACAGGGCGGTGGCGAACTCGGTCAGCCCGGTCAGCACTTCCTCCAGTCCGGTACGACTGGCCCATTGCCGGGTGGAGCGGCGAGCGGCGTCCTCTAGGGAGGCGCCGCCCAAGGCCCTCCCCACCCCTGCCGGGGTGGAAGCGATCACCCGGGCCAGCGGCCCTCCGCCCGCTTGCCCGGCTCGCCTCCTTCCCGCCCGTTCCTGCACGGCTACCAACTCCGGCCCGGCCGCCATGTCGAGCAGACGGCCCGTCGCCTTCGAACGCGCCTCCGCCCACCGCTCGTCGAAGGCCATCCCCGAGCCCTCCGAGACCCCCGCCGCCCGCGCCAGGTGGTCACCGGCACGGCGCAGGTCCTCGAGGAGCTTGTCCAGCGCCACCCGCTTGCCCTCCATGCGGACCTCGAGAAACTTGCGCAACGGGCCCAGGCCCCGTGGCTCCCCGTCGGGGGGGTCGGCGGCGATCGGAAAGACCTCCGGGCGGCTGATGCCGTCCCGGCGCAAGGAGTCCACCAAGTCGGCTACCACCCGCTCCAGCTCCTGCGGCTCCAGCCGGTCGATCTGGTTGAGCACGAAGACGAACTGGCCCTGATAGCCGGCCAGGGGAGCCAGGTAGCGCTCGTGCAGGGCAGCGTCGTTGTACTTCTCGGGGTCGAGGACCCATGCCACTGCATCCACCCGAGGCAGCAACTGCTCGACCAGGCTGCGATGGGAGAGCTCGATGCTGTCGTAGTCGGGAAAGTCGACCACGGCCAGAGAGGGGAACCGCTCCTGGGGGACCCGGTCTTCGATGCCCAAGTCATCGAGCAGATGGACCAGGCCCGGCTCGGGATTGGCGGGTACCCACGCCAAGGGGCGCTCGGTGACGGGGCGGATCACGCCCGTCTCCGCCACCTTCTCCCCAGCCAGGCTGTTGAGGAGGCTCGACTTGCCCGAGCCGGTTCCTCCCGCCAGGGCCAGCACCACCGTCTCCCCCAGGTAGCCCCGACGTCGGCGGGCTGTCCGGGCCACCTCAGCCGCAGGCTGCAGGGCCTCGTCCGACAGCACCGAAGCGGCGTGGGCGACGGCTCGGTCGAGGGCATTGAGGGCACCGAGCAAGTCACCGTCCATAGAAGTCCCCGGCTCTGCCGGACAGGTGCCGGACCTGCTCGCGGATCTCCGACGCCAAGCCCTGGGGAGGTAGCAAACTCCGGGCGGCTGCCAGGAAGCGTGCCGCGTCGGCCATCAGCACCTCGTCGAGCGCCTCTTCCAGGCGCCCTCGGGCCCGCTCGATGAGCGAGCGGGCGGCCGCCGAGCCGAAGAGGTGCTCCAGCAGCTTCTGCTGGACCGCCGCCGCCCCGGCGGTGATGCCCAACTCGGCGCCGGTGATCCCTCCGGTCTGGGAGAAGACGGCGATGAGCACCACCACCGCCGCTGCATTGACTCCGAACGAAGCCATCCGGGCGGTACGCTGCTTTCCCTCCCCCAGTTCACCGATCATTCGAGACACGTCGCTCATCCAGCCCTGCAGGGCACGCCTGGCCAGCCCCGGCGTGCCCTCATCGTGCCGCCACAGCGCCCTTCCCCCGGCTTCCTCCAGGAGCACCTTCCCCGACGGATCGGCCTCCCAGGCGGCCGCCGCCGCTCGAGCTCCCAGGTCGGCCCGCCGGGTGATGGCCGCCACCAGCTCAGACTTGGCCTCCCCACCCACCTGCTCCACCGGCGGAGCCTGGCCCCCGAAGACGGTGCGGGCCCACCTCCTCACGGTGGACGCACCCGTGTTGAGGGACTTCCACAGGTCACCGGTCCCGACGAACTCCTGCCAGCGCTCCAGCACCTGCTCCCGGATCAACGACCCCTCGTAGAGGAGGCGGCGCACCTCGTCCATCTGCGCCCGGTAGGCCAGTCGGGCCACCTCCATCAGGCCCTCCACCTCCCGGCGCTCGTCCTCCAGCATCGAGGCCACCCGCCGTCCCCGGTCGATCACCTCGGAGACCGCCCCCTCGGTGGACTGGCGCACCAGCTGGCGGCGCACCTCCGGGTCGGAGAGCAGGCCGAGCTCCCGGCGGATGTGCGCCACCTCCTCTGCCGGCAGTCCACCATGCTCGGGGTCGGTGTCCTGCTCGGCGATGGCGAACAGAAGAGAGGGGTCCTCGTCCAGCAACACGCCGTGCTCGGCCAGCCGGCGGGCGTAATCGGCCAGGATCTGGCGGCGAGCCTCTGGGCCGGGAGGCAGCCGGTTGACGACGAAGAGCAGAGGCAGCCCCCGGCGCTGGGCCTGCTCGAGAAAGCTCCACGGGATGGCGTCGGCATAACGTTGGGCGGTGGTGACGAACACGCACAGGTCGGCGATGGCCAGCAGCTCGTCGGCCATCTGGCGGTTCTCCACCACCACCGAGTCGATGTCGGGCACGTCCAGCACCGACAGGTTCTCCAGCAGAGGATCGCTGCCGGGCACGACGTCGAGGTGCTTCTCGGCCCCCGGGGACCTCCCGTAACCGTCCAGGAAGTCGTCCCGATAGCGATCCTGGTGGCGGCCGTGCGTCCACACCACCGGGTTGAGGGTGGTGGGCCGGATGGCTCCCACCTCTCCAATCTTGGCCTGCGCTAGCGAGTTGACGAGGGTCGACTTTCCGCTTCCCGTCGATCCCGCCATGACGGCCACCACCGGGCCGCCCAGGTCGCCCAGACGGGGGATCAGATACTCCCGGATCGACCAGACCAGGTCGCTCCTCTCCTCCTCCCGCGGCGCCTGGTGGGGGCCCGGCAGCCGGAAGGAAAAACCTTCGAGGGTGTCGGCCAGGGAAGCGAGCGAAGCCCGCAGCGGCGCGGTCGGGGCCATTTCCGCAGCCATGCCGGGAATTGTCCCACAACCAGCCGCTCTTCTCCCTCCCCCGCTGGCGGGACCGGGGGGTTCGGGGGGTGGAGGCCCCCAGTGACTCCACCTTCTCCAATGGCCGACCACCCCCTGAAAAAAGAAGGGTTCGGGTGGGGGTTTTTCCCTAAATCCCAATCGTGTCACACCCTCCCGATACATTGGCCCATACATTGGATGGCAGGGACAGACCCGAGCCGACCTCGAGGAACGAAACCATGGCGAGCATCACGTGCGACGAGCAGATGATCAAGGTGGACGGCCTGGCCGTCGAGGATGCCGGCTTGGCCGAGCTGCTCAGGTCGCAGCCCGAGGAGCGATGGGAGGATCTTGTCGCCCGCTCGCTGGCAGTAGGCGCCCGAGGCCTGCTCACCATGGGCCTGGGAATCGACCTCACCGAGGTGGACGCCCGGGTGCGCCGCTCGGTGGAGCAGGTGACGGACGAGGCGCAGCGCAAGGTGGAGGAAGTGCTGGGCGCGGCCGAGCAGGCCTTCTCCGAGCGCTTCGACCCCGAGCGCCGGTCCTCGCTGGTCTCCAGGGCCCTCGCCGATTTCACCGCCTGGCGTGACGGCTTCTTGGAGACCTTCGACCCCAGCTACGCCGACAGCCACACCGCCCGCTTCCTGTCGCAGCTCAACGACCTGCTCGGGCCACAGGGCGGCCTGGAGATCCGCTTGCGGGAGGTGCTGGACCCCGACGCCGACGGCTCGGCCCTGTCCCGGCTCTCTCGAAACATGGATGCCCGCATGCTGGAGTTGCGCGACCTGATCGTCGGGGAGGAGCACCGAAGAGCAGAAGCACTGCGTGGGACCGCCAAGGGCCTGGACTTCGAGGACCAGGTCGAGCAGCACCTTCGCACCATCGCCCTCGGCCTCGGGGGCTGCGTGGTGGAGCGCACCGGCCGGGTGGCCGGCGACCTGGGCCCGCACGCCACCGTGGGCGACTTCGTGCTGGTGCTGCCCACCGGTCGTCGGGTGGTGGTGGAGGCCAAGAACGTGGCCCGGATCGCCTTGGGCGGCAAGGACGGCATCCTGGCAGAGCTCGACGCGGCGCTGGCCAACCGAAGCGCCCAGTTCGCCATCTGCGTGTCCGCCCAGCGGGCCTTTCCCGGGGAAGTGGGCTGCTTCGGGATCTACGGCAACAAACTGCTGGTGGTGGACGATGGCGAGGGCACCATGATCTCCATCGCCCTGCGCCTGGCGGCCAACTCTGTCGCCGCTGCCGGCGGGCGGGACTCCCGGCTGGACACGGCTCTGGTCTTCGAGCGGCTGGATCGCCTGCGCACGCTCGCCCAGCTGTTTTCGAGCAATCGGCGGGCGCTCACCGACGTGAGGAGCTCCGTGGAGACGGTACAGGGCTCCCTGGAGGCCATGCGAACCGAGCTGCTCAACGTCGTCGAGGAGCTGATCTGCGAGGTGCAGCGCGGCTGCCGCGAGGCCGGCTAGGCCGAGGGGCTTTCACCGCGGGGTATCCACACCGTCTCGGGCTCGCCCAGCAGCACCTGGTTGACGAACTCCACTCCCTGCATGGCGGAGTGGTCCATGTTGCCGATCTCGTAGAGCCAGCCACCAAAGCGGCCGCGGGACCAGATGGACTGAGACCGCAGCCAGGGCTGGATGGTCCCCAGGGAGGCGTCGCGGGTGACCGATGGGACCGGGTAGGTCATGTCCGGCGAGCACAACCAGGTGGTGACGATGCGGGCCCGGTCGGCCTCCTCCATCAGGCCGGTCTTGATGAGGCCTTGGATCACCCTCCCGACGATGGTCTCTCCATCCTCGGGCTTGTGTGGCGATCGTGAGGTCTCTGTGAGGAAGAGCGTTTGGTCGGGTTGCGGGGTGATGTACGGCGAGTAGTTCGACAGGTAGGTAACCCGGTAGAAAGGCACGTCGGGCTCGGGGAAGTAGATCCAGTTCTTGGTGGTACCGGCCGGACGGTCCACACCCACCCCCACAATGTGGCTCCCACTCCAGTGCAGCCCGCCTGCGGCCTTCTGCACGCCGTCCGGCACCCCTTCACTCATGGAAAGCAGCCGGTTCAGCGGCATGGTGGACAGGAGGACGTCATAGGGCCATGCCCTCCCGTCGGCGCTTCGCACGACCTTGGCGATCGGATCGACGCAGGCGACCGGCGTCTCGAGGTGGAGGCGATCCTCCACGTAGGTGCGCAGGCTCTCGTAGAGAAATCCGGTGCCTCCCCGAAGGGGGTACTTGAACGTGTTGTTGGGGCCCCACGACACCTGGTCCTCCCCGAGGATCACGTTGCGCAGGATGGCCTGCACGTCCACGACGGAGACCCGCTCCCCGATCCAGACGTAGTTCATCAGGTCTGGGGGTGTCGCCCACACCTTGAAGTTGTAGGGAATCATGAAGTGCTTGGCGATGCCGGTGCCGAAGACGGCGTTGATCCACTCCCGAAAGTTGGTCGGCGAGTGCTGGGCTCGTTGGGCCTCGATGAGGCCTGTGACACACTCGAAGACCGTTTGGGGGCTCAGGTGCCGAATGTTGTTCTGGAAGGGATAGGGGATGAACCTTCCCTCGGTCCACACCCACGCCTCACGGTTGAGCTCCGTGTAATCGCTCCCCATCAGCTTGTCGACGAGCTGCTCGTAATAGGCATAGTGGCTGAACATGACGTGGCCGCCGATGTCGTAGGTGAAACCTGCCGCGTCGGTGAAGGAAGTGGCCAACCCCCCTACATAGTCGTTGCCCTCCAGGATCACCCACTCGTCGTAGCCCAGCTCCTGGAGGCGGTAACCGGCGCCCAGCCCGGTGGGACCGGCTCCGATGATGACGATGCGTGGTTCAGAGGTCAGGGTTCACCTCCTGTTGATGAGTCTGCGCACCAGCGGCGGTGGATAGTCGAGAGGTGACAGCCGGGCAGTCCCCGAAGGCCAAGGACAGGCCCCGCCACCCACCTAGCTGGCAGAGTTGGGGGTCGAGACAGAGGGTGGCAGGCCGGCGAGAGCCGACCCGATGAGCTCCTCCATACGGGCGGCGATGCTGTCCCAGTGATGCCACTGCAGGAGCGGCCGGACCTTGTCCGCCCGCTGGCCGACGTCCATCGTCACTGAGCGACGGCAAGCGTCGGCGAAGGCGGCAACCTCAGTATGCACCTCCACCACATGGCCGTAGTCGGCCACCACGTCGGGCACCGGGGTCGACACCACCGGCAGGCCGGCGGCCAGGTACTCCAGGGTCTTGGTCGGGCTGATCGATCGCGTCGCCTCATTGAGGGCGAAGGGCATGAGGGCAACGTCGAGATCTGCCATGACATGCGGGAGCCGCTCGTAGGGCTGCGGCCCCTTGTACGCCAGGTTGACCGGTCGAGGAAGGGTAGTGGGGTCGATCTTCGTCACCGGTCCCACCATCTGGATCTCCCAGTCCTCCAAGGCGGCGGCCAGGCCGGCAATGAGCTCGAGGTCGAGGCGCTCGTCGATGACACCGACATACCCTGCAACCGGCATGGGGCGCCGGCGGTCCCTGGGGGCGGAGGCATAGTGCTCCGGCTCGACACCGCTTTGGAAGAGGTAGGTCCCCAGGGGGCGGTGCTGGCAGGCGGCTCGGTAGAGGGAGCGGCCACCGGCGAAGACCAGGTCCGCCTCCCTCAGCGCCTGGTGGTGGCGGAGCCCCAATTCGGGGGGCGCTCCCTTGAAGGAGGCCAAGTCGTCCATCAGGTCGTATACGAGCACCGAGGGACTCAACGCCCGGGCGATGTCGAGAGCCATCGGGGTGTACAGCCAAACCGCCCGGTCCTCTGCGGGGCCCAGGAGGTCGCTGAGATGCTGGGAGTAGAGAGAGGCTGCCGGGTGGCCGAATCCCACCTGATGATCTGGACCAGGGACTTCCAACCAGACGCGGGTGACGGGGCCCCCATCGCTGAAGCGCAGGCGGGGGATCTCGACGTCGCCGGAGTGCGGCTCCTCCACGAACCAGGTGCGTCGGCCGCGTGCGAGGCGGGAGACGAGCTGCTGCGGTCGCTGCCACACCCAGGTCCAACGCAGGTGGGAGAGAACGATCAGGTCAGTGGGCGGCATTTCACCTCCTCCCGTCCGCTCCCCGACTCACGGAGGAGACGCTGCAGCGCAGCTCATGCATAGGAGGCGGGCGCCAATCCCAGTGCCGCATGTGGGGAAGGAAGCCCTCCAGCCAGTCGGAGACCGGCGGCTGGAACCGATAGGCGGGCAAGGCCCTCGACGGCGCGCCCCCGGCGGCGAGAGCATAGGAGACGGACATGGAAGACGGCCGCCGCTCCAGACGCTCGTCCAGCCAGTAGACGCCCACCGGGTCGATGCTCCCGTCAGACCGGGACAGTAAGGAGTCCCAGTCGCATGAGTCGATGAACGGGAACCAGCAGTAGCCCGCCAGCGGCACACCCCGGGCCACCGCCAGCTCGCACTGCTCGAGAGTGTATTTGAGCCAGCTGGCCCGGTCCGAGGAAAAGCCCCGGATGTTGGTCTCGCTGAGCATGCACGGAAGGCGGTACCGATCCCAGTAGTCGCTGATCAGGGCGGAGAGGGGCGCCGGGGTGGGCGAGGGGGCGATGCCTGCGCCGGTCACGAACCGCCACTCAGAGTGGGCGTAGTAGTCGAGTCCCAGGACGTCGATGTGACCGGCCTCCAAGCCCAGGAGCTCCTCGCCACCGGCACGAAGCAGCTCGCCGACGAATGGGCGCTCGGGGTGGAGCGGCCGGCCGAGCAGGAGGTCGAGGACGAAGAATCGGCGGTCGTTGGCCAGTGCTGCGTAGGCCTCTCCTCCCCTGCCGCCGCTGTGGCGCTCACAGGTGTCCACGTGAACGTGCCGGGCATCGGGCAACAGCTCCCTGTACATTCGGCTGGCTTCCGCCAACGGTGGAAGCACGTTGTAGAAGAGTCGCACCAGTCCCCCCACCCCATGGAGGTAGGGCGGCCAGACCCCCTGATGACCGGCCAGAAACAGCGTGGCAAAGGGCTCATTGAAGAGGGTGTACTCCTCGACCCAGGGATAGCGACGGGCGAACAGCTCGAGGTAGCGCAGGTAGGCGGCGGCGAATCGGCGATCGGCGAAACCCTGCTCCAGCCACTTTGGGTAACTGGTGTGGTGCAGGAGATCGACGATCGGCCGAAACCCCTCACCCCGCAGCCAACCGAGGGTTCGATCGGTAGCACCCCAGTCGTAGCGCCCGACCTCTGGCTGGATTCGGTGCCACCGCACCGGGTAACGGATTCGCCTCACCCCGCACGATCGCAGCAGGCCCAGGTCCTGCTTCCAGCGCCGGACGTGGCCGGTCGTCTCGGCCACGTCGACGTCGTAGGCAGGTTGGTAGGTGCTCTCGAACCCGCCAACGACCTCTATTGCATTCACCTCGCCAGCCCCTCATGACCTTTCCGTTCTCTTCGCTGTGCGCGAAGTTCTCCTATACCCTCCGTAGCCCTCCCGCACACGCTGGTCACCGCCGGTCGAGTTTCCTACGAAGGACGATCAGCCGACACTGACGTTCCTCGGCACCGGAACCTCCCGACCGATGCCAGCGTCAAAGGGAGAAGCAAGGAGGTCTGCAAAGTGAGCCGGTTGTTCATGACATTGGCGGCGATCGGCCTGCTGGCTGCCGCCTGCACCAGCGAACCGGTGGCGGTCGCCCAGGGCCCCGACGAGGTGGACCGGGAGCTAACGGGCATCTCGGTCTCCGGCGAGGGTCGGGTGATGGGCGCCCCCGACACGCTGACCGTCGAGCTGGGCGTGTCGGTGCTCAGGGACGGCGCCACCGAGGCGATCGCCGAAGCGGCCGCCCTGGCCGACCAGCTCGTCGAGGCGCTGCGCCGGGCAGGCGTGGACGAGGCTGACATCCAGACCAGCAACTACTCCATCTTCCCGGAGTTCGACCACGACTTGGATCGTCCCCGGGTGATCGGCTACCGGGTCGACAATCTGCTCACCGTGAAGATCCGCGACCTGGCGCGTGCCGGTCAGGTCATCGACGCCGCCACGGCCGTGGCCGGCAACGACGTGGTGGTGCACGGGGTCCGCTTCGACCTGGAGGACAACCAGGCAATGCTGGAAGCGGCTCGCGCCGGGGCTTGGGAGGATGCCCGCGGCAAGGCCGAGCAGCTGGCCGAGCTGGCCGGAGTAGACCTGGGGGGTCCTCTCTCCATCCGGGAGACGCTTGCATCGGAGCCTCCGCGGCCTCTCGACCTGAGAACGGAGGCGGCTGCCGAGGCCGCACCGACCCCGATCGAGCCCGGGCAGCTGGCGGTCACGGTCTCCATCGAGGTCCGCTTCGCCATAATCCGGTAGCGCCGGGTCGTTCAGGCGGCGGCTTCAGTGACCGTCCACCGAGCGGCCCCCCATCATGTGAATGGTCGCTTCCCCCTCCTCGCAGCCCTCCAAGAGTGGGCAATAGCGGCACCAGGGCCCGCCCCGGCGCTCCAGTAGGAGGCCCCTCGCCCAGGATCGGCGCAGCAGATTCACCATCTCGGCCACCCTCCCGGCGGTCTCGATGAGCTGGGAGCTGCTGGGCACCTCGCTGACCCTCTCGCCGGTCCCGACCGAGACCGCCTCCACCCGCTCGGGGAGACGGCCACGGTCGAGCCCCCACAGCAGCGCATAGAAGCGAAGCTGCGACACCACCAGGTCGCCCAGCTCGCCCGTCTTCCAATCCACCAGGCGGTCGCCGTCGGCCTCTCCCTCGAAGACCGCATCGACGGAGCCCAACAGGATCACGTCGGCGGCCGCCTCCACCTCCAGCCGCACCTCGGCCCCGGCGAACCCCTCCACCGGCATCTTCCGGAAGCGGTCGTAGAGCTCTCCCACCTCCTCCACGACCTGTCCCAGGGAGCTGGGCTTCAGCCCCAGCGAGCCGAGCTTGACGTTGAGGATCGAGCAGCCGATCTCCTCCCGGCAGGCCTGTGACAGAGCCTCGGCAGGGATGGGCCCTCTGGAGAGATGGCGGGCAAAGATCCGATGGGCCAGCCCTCCACTGAAGGCGGGACGGGTATCCGGTCCGAAGTTGCCGAGCAGCCGGGCGTTGGCCGAGTCTGGGCACTGCTCGAAGAGGGCGAAGGTGGTGGCGGAGATCCTGACCGCATCTCCATGCTCCACCTCCGGAAACTGCAACATCCATTCATGCTAAGTCCTGGGTGCGACCGGGTAGAGGAGCGTCGGCCGGTGGCTACACTGGCGGGCTTCCCCCACCCCCACAAATGTCACGCACGCTCCGCTGGCTGTTCATCGTTCTGGTTGCCGTGGCCGGCCTGGCCCTCTCCATAGCTGGCGCCTACGCCGTGGAACGGGTGATCCATGCCGGCCAGGTGATGCGC